>DASRDL010000370.1:0-3598 GCA_035652635.1 Hyphomicrobiaceae bacterium
GCCCTTCTGCAGGATGGACTCGGCGAACTTCGGCTCGACGATGAGCCCCACCGCCATCGACATGATGCCGGCCTCGCGGCGCACGCGCTCGGCAAAGGGCACCTGGAAGCCCCACGTGCGCTTGACGCGGGCGGCGGTGGCCGAGCCGAACAGTCCGCCCGAGGAGCAGTCGATCACGTCGATGCCGCGGGCTTTGAGCTCCCTGGCGTAGGCCACCGTGTCGTCCATGGTCCAGCCGCCGTCGACGCCATCGACCGCCGAGACGCGCAGGAACAGCGGCTTGTCCTTGGGCCAGGCCGCGCGCACGGCCTCGGCCACCTCGAGGGGGAATCGGGTGCGGCCGGCGAAGTCGCCGCCGTAGGCGTCGTTGCGCTTGTTGGAGAGGGGCGAGAGGAACTGGTGGATCAGATAGCCGTGGGCGTTGTGGATCTCGAGCACCTCGAAACCGGCGTCGAGCGCGCGCCGTGCGGCATCGGCCCACTGTCCCTTGAGCACGGCGAGGTCGGACACGGACAGCTGCCGCGGCACGATGTGGCCCTCGGCCATGGGCTCGGAGGTGGGCGCCACGATGTCCCATTTCTTGTCGCCGCGCGCCAGGTCCTCGGGGGTCAGCGCGCCATTGCCGTGCCAGGGCCGCTGCATGGAGCCCTTGCGGCCGGCATGGGCGATCTGGATGGCCGGCACGGCGCCGACCGACTTCATGAACTCGGCGATGCGCCGCAGCGGGGGCACGTGCGCCGACGACCACAGCCCGAGGTCGCCGTTGGTGATGCGTCCCTGCTCGGTCACCGCCGTCGCCTCGACGAAGACGAGCCCGGCGCCGCCGAGCGCCAGGCGGCCGAGGTGGGCCAGGTGCCAGTCCTGGGCCAGGCCGTCGACCGCCGAGTAGGTCGCCATCGGTGCGATGACGACGCGGTTCTTCAGCGTGACGCTCTTGATGGCGAGCGGCGTGAACAGCAGAGGCTTGGTCATGGGCGGCGGAGGGCTAGGGTGCTGAGGGCGTGTGGCGTGGACGCTTACCGCAGCAGCTCCAGCGCGCCCGTGTCAAGCGCACGCCTGTCGCGGCGCCGCCTTGCAACAGTCCGCATCCCCGCTTCACCTGGTCGGAGCGCGCCATGCGTCGGCCCCACCCTTCACTGCACGGTGTCCTGGGTCCCGGCCTTCGCCGGGATGACGTTGGGGGGCTCGCCATCGCTTGCGGAAAAGACGTCCCGGCGCCGAGGGCGCCCGCCAGGGCGGCCGAGGGAACAGGCCGGGACCCATGCACGCTTCAGCATGTGAGCGGCTGGTGGTCGGCCGCGCTACACGGGACCGGGCCGGCACCCGTGGACGCGCCGGCTCAGCGGTCGGCGAGCCGCTTGCGCGGGGTGGGGTCGAGGTTGAAGAGGCGCGCGGCGTTGAGCCCCATGATGTTGCGCTTGGCCTGCTCGGAGAGGCAGTTGAGCTCGCAGATCATCTGCGGCAGGTCGAAGTCGAAGTGCGGCCAGTCGGAGGCGAACAGCAGCTGCGTCTCCGCATTGATCATCTCGAGGGTGACGGCGAGCGCCTTGGGGTGCGTCACCTCCAGCGGCTGGGTGGTGTAGTAGCAGCTCTCGCGCATGTACTCGCTGGGCAGGCGCTCGAGCATCGGCGCCTCGGACTGGCGCATCAGGAACTGGTCGTCGAGCCGCTGCATCAGGAACGGCACCCAGGCGAGCCCGCTCTCCACCCACAGCGACTTGAGCTTGGGGAAGCGCTCGGGGATGCCGTTGAGCACCCAGTTCGTCATGTGCACCATGTTGCACCACACGAACCCCAGCGCGTGCATGCCGAGAAACCGGTTGATGGTGGCGAGCGAGGGGTCCTGCCAATGGTAGCCGGCGTGGAAGGCGAGCGGCTTGCCCTGCTCCTCGATCATGCGATAGAGGCGCATGTAGTCGTTGTGGTGCACGGGCTTGTAGCGCGTGCTGGTGACGCAGTAGCCGATCACCCCCTTCTTGTCGCCGAGCTCCTCGACCGTGCGGCAGGCCTCCTCGGGGATGTTGAAGGGAAGGAAGATGAGCGACTTGATGCGGTCGTCGGCGGACAGGATGCGGTCGATCAGCCAGCGATTGTAGGCGCGCCCCAGCCAGGCCTCCATCTCCGGCTGCGGGTGCATGCCCAGGAACAGCATGGGCGTGGGAAACACCACCATGTTGTCGATGCCGAGCGAATCCATGGCGCGCCGCGTGAGCACCACGTCGCGGTGCACGTCCGTCTCCTCCACCTTCTCGCGCCGGTCGTCCTGATGCGGGATGCGGCCGCCGACCGACTGGTAGCGCAGGCCGAGGTCGCCGTTGAGCCCATAGGGCGGGGCGCCGGTGCGGTCGTGCTGGAAGCGGATGGCGTTGTCGCGCACCACCGGATCCTCGATGTAGGTGACGATCTCCTTCCAGGAGACGGTCTCCACGTGGTGGGCATCGATGTCGGCAATGAACCAGTCCTCGAGCCCGCGCCGCTTGGCGTAGCGGCGCGCGTGGGCGAGGACGTCGCGCGTGTCGGTGTTGACGTCGATGGCCTGCGGCGACAGCGGCTCGGATTTGAGCGTCGTCGGTGCGTCCATGACATTCCTCCCTTGCCTTCGTCCGCTGCCCGCGCTCGCGCCGCGGGTCAGCCGCGTGCCTCCTCGACGTCGCCGTCGGGCCGGCGGCGATACCACAGGGCCAGCTCCATCGGTCCCAGGCGCAGCGCCCGCAGGAGCTCCGAGACCGCCGACAGCAGCTCGGTGGGCGTCAGCTCCGCATCGCCCCGGCCGGCGATCGGCCGGAAGGTGCGCTCCTCGCCGTCCGATTTGGCGACGTAGAGGCGGATGGCGGCCGTCATGATCTGCGCCACCGCCTCGTCGGAGACGCGTGCAGCCTCGCCCTGTGCCACGAGCTCGCGCGAGGCAGCGAGCAGGTCGGGTGCCATGCGGTCGATCCAGGCATAGGGGTCGTTGGCGAGCGCGCGGCCGGCAGCAGCCTCAGAGGACGACATAGATCTCTCCGTCGCGCAGCCTGACGGTGGCCTTTTTCAGCCGCAGGTGGGGGTGGCCAGGGTGGCGGCCGGTCTTGATCGAGTATTCGTAGCCGTGCCAGGGGCAGACGATGTGCATCTCGGCCGGGTCGTACTCGAGCGTGCGCACGCGGCCCTCGGCGTCGACCGGCTCCAGCACCTTGCGCATGATGCGGCCCTGGCACACGGGTCCCCCCAGGTGCGCGCACCAGTTGTGCCAGGCATAGAACTGGCCGTCGAGGCGGAACACGCCGATCTCGGCCTCGCCGCAGGCGACGACCCTGCGCTCGCCCTCGGCAAAGTCGGCGAGCTTGCCGACGCTGTACTCCGGCATCGCGTTTCCTCCCGCGCTGCGGCCCGGCCGGTCTGCCGCCGGCCCGCGCCAGCTTAGCACAACGATGGGGGATGGCATCACCGGCCGCAGCGTTGCAGTCAATGGCTGCGGCGGCCGGCGCTGCTACCTGAGGTGGCTGCCGTTGGCGCAGAAGCTGAGGCGGATGCCGCACGCCTCCGGCACCTGGGCGCGTTCGCGGCAGAACGTGAGTGCCTGGTCGATCGCCTGCCCCAGCGTCGGGCGGATGGCCGG
>DASRDL010000371.1:0-4723 GCA_035652635.1 Hyphomicrobiaceae bacterium
CGGTCGGCCGAGGTCACCGCCAGAACGCCCAGGCCCCGCCGGTCCTCGGCCAGCAGCCCGGCCGCCTCGATCGCCTCCGGCGCCACCGCGCCGGTGTAGACGATGGCGAGGCGTGCGCCCGGCTCCGGCCGGCGCAGCCAGTAGCCGCCGTCGATGATGCCGGCACGCAACTCGCGCGTCATGGGCCGGCTCGGCTGGTCGACGGGCCGCGTGGAGAGGCGCAGGTAGACAGAGCCGCCCTTCTCGTCGCGATGCCAGCGCTGCCCGCCTTCCTCGTCGCCCTCGCGCTGGATGTAGTCGAAGGCCCACTCCATGATCACGGCGAGCTCGTCGACGTAGGCCGGCTCGAAGGCGGCGAGCCCGTCCTGGGCCATGCCGATGAGCGGCGTGCCGATCGACTGGTGCGCCCCGCCCTCGGGCGCCAGCGTGATGCCCGACGGCGTGCCGGCAACGATGAAGCGCGAGTCCTGGTAGCAGGCATAGTTGAGGGCATCGAGGCCGCGGCACACGAACGGATCGTAGAGCGTGCCGACGGGGAGCAGCCGCTCGCCGAAGAGCGAGTGGGAGAGCCCGAGCGCGGACAGCATCAGGAACAGGTTCATCTCGGCGATGCCGAGCTCGAAGTGCTGGCCTTTGGGGCTCATTTCCCATTTCTGCGGCGACAGCAGGCCGCGCTCCTTGAAGAGGTCGTCCTGGCTCTGCATGGAGAAGAGGCCGCGGCGGTTGACCCAGGGCCCGAGGTTGGTCGACACGGTGACGTCGGGCGAGGTGGTGACGATGCGGTCGGCCAGCGGCCCGCCCGTGCGCGCGATCTCGTCGAGCACGCGGCCGAATCCCGCCTGCGTCGAGACCTGGCCCTTGGCCTCGATCACGGGAAACGCATCGACCGGCACACGCTCGGCGCGAAGCCGCCGCTTGCCGCGCTGGACGAACGGCACGCGCCGCAGGAACGCCTCCAGCTCGGCTGCGGGCGCATCGAGGCCTGCGAACTTGTCCCACTCCTCGCCCTGGTTGATGCCTTCGCGGGCACGCAGATCGTTGAGCTGGGCCTTGGTCATCAGGCCGGAGTGGTTGTCCTTGTGGCCCTGGAAGGGCAGGCCGTAGCCCTTGATGGTGTAGGCGATGAAGCACACCGGCTGGTTGGTGGGGGCGTCGTCGAAGGCTTCCAGGATCGCCTGCAGGTCGTGGCCGCCGAGGTTGGTCATGAGCTGGGCGAGCGCGGCATCGTCGTGCCGGCGCACGATCGCCAGGGTGTCGGGATGGATGGCGAGGTCGTCCTCGAGCTGGCGCCGCCACGCCGCCCCGCCCTGGAACACCAGCGCCGAGTAGAGCATGTTGGGGCAGTCGTCGATCCACTGCTTGAGGCGCTGCCCCCCGGGCTCGGCGAAGGCACGCTGGAGCAGCTTACCGTACTTGATGAGCACCACCTTCCAGCCGAGGTTCTCGAAGGTGGCCGCCATCTTCATGAACAGGCGGTCGGAGACGACCGAGTCGAGGCTCTGGCGGTTGTAGTCGATGATCCACCAGCAGTTCTCGAGGCCGTGCTTCCAGTATTCCAGCAGCGCCTCGTGCACGTTGCCTTCGTCGATCTCGGCATCGCCCATGATGCCGACCATGCGCCCCTTCGGCCAATCGCGGCTCCAGCCCCGGGCGTGCACATAGTCCTGCACGAGGCTGGCAAAGCCCGTCTGGGCGATGCCGAGGCCGACGGAGCCGGTGGAGAAGTCGACGTCGGCCGCATCCTTGGTGCGCGAGGGGTAGGACTGGGCCCCGCCGAAGGCGCGGAAATTCTGCAGCTTGTCGAGGGTCTGGTTGCCCAGGAGATACTGGATGGCGTGGAACACCGGGCTCGCGTGCGGCTTCACCGCCACCCGGTCCTCGGGGCGCAGCACGTGAAAATAGAGCGCCGTCATCAGCGTGACGAGCGAGGCCGAGGAGGCCTGGTGGCCGCCCACCTTCAGGCCGTCGCCGCGGTCCACCTCGTGGTTGGCGTGGTGGATCATGTAGGAGGAGAGCCACAGCACCTTGCGCTCGAGCTGGCGCAGCATCGCCAGCGTCGCCGCCCGTTGTGGAACCGAGCCTTCCATCAGTCGCCTCCAAGGCTCTTTAGGGGTGATGCGAAGCGGTGTGCGGCCGGGCATGGCGGGCAGAAGGACACCGCCTCTGCGTCATCCCGGCGCCGCTCGTGAGCAAAGCGAGCAAGCGGGGACAGGCCGGGACCCATGCGCCTGCCAACGCGCTCTCGGATCGGATGAGAACCGGCCCGGCATCCGCGACCATCGCGCGCCGCCGATACCGAAGGGAAGATGTTGCTGCCGGGTGCATGGATCCCGGCCTGTTCCCGCTCGGACCTTTCAGGTCCTCGCGGCGCCGGGATGACGTCGGCGATGGCGGCCAGCGCACCGGCGTGGCGAGGTCGATCAGCCGCCAGGTGCCTCCGACGCGAGGCGAAAGCCGCCCCGCCTGTCAGCCTGCCGCCCCCAGGCATCAGCGCGCCCCTCCGGGGTTGCTGCGCACCTCCACCTCGAAGCCCGCGGCCTTGAGGCGGGCCACCGTCTCCTCGAGGTGCTGGCGGTCGCGCGTCTCGATCACGGTCTCGAGCAGCGCGCCCTTGGCCGGCAGGTCGGAGAAGATGCGCTGGTGGTAGACCTCGACGATGTTGGCGCCGGCCTCGCCCAGCAGGTTGGCGACCCGGGCGAGCTGGCCCGGGCGGTCGACGAGATCGATGGTGAGCTGAGTCAGTCGACCCTCCCGGGCGAGCTCGCGCGAGAGCACGCCGGCGAGCAGCCGCGTGTCGATGTTGCCGCCGGTGAGCACGAGCCCCAGCGTGCGGCCCTTGAAGCGCTCCTTGTCGCGGCAGACGGCGGCGAGGCCGACCGCGCCCGCGCCCTCCACCACCGTCTTCTCGATGTTGATGAGGAGGCTCACGGCATGCTCGATCTCGGGCTCGGTGACGAGCACGATCTCGTCGACCAGGGAGCGCACGATTTGCTGCGTGAGCACGCCCGGCGCCTTGACGGCGATGCCCTCGGCCAGTGTGTCGCCGCGCATGGCGAGATGCTCGCCCTTGATGGCGTTGTACATCGAAGGGTAGAGCGCGGCCTGCACGCCGATGACGCGCACGCCGGGCTTGAGCGCCTTGACCGCGGTGGCGATACCCGAGATCAGCCCGCCGCCGCCGATGGGCACGATGAACGTGTCGATCTCGGGCGCCGCGCCCAGCATCTCGAGCCCCAGGGTGCCCTGGCCGGCGATGACGATCGGATCGTCATAGGGATGGATGAAGGTGAGGCCCCGCTCGGCGCCGTGGGTGTGGGCGAAGCTCGCCGCCTCCTCCACCGTCTCGCCGGTCAGAATCACGTCGGCGCCGTGCCGGCGGGTGTTGACCACCTTCACCGTCGGCGTGTTCACCGGCATGACGATGGTGGCGGGGATGGAGAGCCGCTGCGCGTGATAGGCCACGCCTTGCGCGTGGTTGCCGGCCGACATGGCGATCACACCGCGGCGCTTCTCCTTGGCCGACAGGCTCGCCAGCCGGTTGAGCGCACCGCGCTCCTTGAACGAGGCGGTGAACTGCTGGTTCTCGAACTTGAGCCAGATCTTGCAGCCCAGGATGTCGGACAGCGTGCGGCTCCAGTCGCAGGCGGTGTCGACGATTTGCCCGCTCAGGCGCCGCCGCGCCGCCTCGATGTCGGCGAGCGCCACCGCCGAGGCCTGCGCCGCGGCGGCACCGGCCCCCGGGGCGGCGGCAGTGATCGCTTTGCGTGCTGACATGACTTCATCCGCGGCAGACGGTCGCCCAACCATTTCCTCGCATAAAGCGCGCGCGACGGCCAGCAGCCCCGTGAATGCCGCCTAAACGGGACATTCAGCGAGCGCTCAGCGCGGGCGCGGTAACTCTACGCCGCCGGTCGACATGACGGCATGGGCTTTGCATGCGCCTCGGGCGCGGGAGGCGCGCTGTGATCGCGGGGAACTGGAAGACCGTCCTGCTGGCCGTCACGGCGGCGGCCGCCCTGATCGGTGCCGCCGTCATCGGCGTGCCCTCCACTTCCGAGATCGCAGCCGAGATCCTGTTCTCGAGCCGCTAGGCGGGCTGCCACCGCAAGCCGCCTGACAAGCGGCGCCCCATCCGATAATAGTCGCGTGACTTGCGGGGGCAGACCCATCGCCTCGGGCCCGGTGACTTGAAAGCCCGCCCTGGAGGCCATGGGTCTGCCCCCGTCGGAGGCAACGTTGTCTGGGACGAGGAGAGAGTCATGGCGAAGGTGGCGTGGATCGGCTTGGGCGTGATGGGCTATCCCATGGCGGGGCACCTCGCCAAGAAGGGCGGGCACGACCTCACCGTCTACAATCGCACCGCTGCCAAGGCCGAGGCCTGGGTGAAGGAGTACGGCACCGGGCGCACCGCGCCCACCCCGGCCGATGCCGCCAAGGACCAGGACTTCGTGTTCTGTTGCGTCGGCAACGACAACGACCTGCGCGAGGTGACGCTGGGGCCCAAGGGCGCCTTCGCCGCCATGCGCAAGGGCGCCATCTTCGTCGACAACACCACGGCGTCCGCCAACATCGCCCGCGAGCTCTATGCCGCCGCCAAGGCCCGCGGCTTCGACTTCCTCGACGCACCCGTATCCGGCGGCCAGGCCGGCGCGGTGAACGGCGTGCTCACCGTCATGGTGGGCGGCGACCAGGCCCCCTTCGACAAGGCCAAGCCCGTCATCGA
>DASRDL010000372.1:0-4181 GCA_035652635.1 Hyphomicrobiaceae bacterium
GCTGGTCGGCGAGGAGAACCGCGGTCTCAACGTGATGTTCATCATGATGAACGCGGCGCGGCTGGCGGTCGGCACCCAGGGCGTGGCGGTAGCCGAGCGCGCGACCCAGCGCGCCGTCGCCTATGCCAAGGAACGCAGACAAGGCCGCTCGCCCAAGGGTGGCGACGGCATGGCTCCCATCATCGAGCACGCCGACATCCGCCGCTGCCTGATGACCATGAAGGCCCTCACGCAGGCCGCGCGCGCCATCTGCCTCGTCACGGCCCGCGAGACCGACGTGGCGCGCCGTGCCGCGACCGAGACCGAGCGCACCGCCGCGTCGCATCGGGTGGCGCTGCTCACGCCGGTCGCCAAAGCGTTCTCCACCGACATCGGCTGCGAGGTGGCCTCCATCGGCGTGCAGGTGCACGGCGGCATGGGCTTCATCGAGGTGACGGGCGCCGCGCAGATCTACCGCGATGCGCGCATCCTGCCCATCTACGAGGGCACCA
Organism: Hyphomicrobiaceae bacterium; assembly: GCA_035652635.1. GTDB lineage: Bacteria > Pseudomonadota > Alphaproteobacteria > Rhizobiales > Hyphomicrobiaceae > AWTP1-13. The sequence continues at coordinate 492 of DASRDL010000372.1, forward strand.
ACGGCATCCAGGCCATCGACCTCGTCACGCGCAAGCTGGCGCTCGAAGGCGGCAAGGTGGTGGAGGCCTACATCACGGAGCTGGCGCAGACGGCCGAGGAGGTGCGCCGCTCCAACCGGCCCGAGTTCGGCCGCATGGGCGAGCGGCTGGGCGAGGCGGTGGCGGCCCTCGCCGAGGCCAGCCGCTGGATGGGCGGGGCGCTGCGCTCCAACCCCGAGGCTGCGCTCGCCGGCGCCGCACCTTACCTGCGCCTGTTCGGCCTCGCCGCCGGCGGCACCTACCTCGCCAAGGGCGCGCTGGCCGCGGCCCGCGCCGGCGACGGCCAGCGTCAGGCGATCGCTGTGGCGCGCTTCTTCGCCGAGAATCTCGCCACCGCCGCCCCCGGCCTCAAGGAGAGCGTGGTGAGCGGCGCCGAGTCCGTTCTGGCGCTGTCGGCCTGAGCCGGCGGATGCAGGAACCTCGACCGCCATTGCTGGCGTCACTCCGGCGAAGGCCGGAGCCCAGGCCTCGTCACCATGAGCCGGTCGCCTGCTGATCTGTGGACTGGGTCCCGGCCCGCGCCGGGATGACGTTGATGCAAAGTGGAGAAGCGCCATGACCCAGGAAGTCGACATCACAATCGAGGACGGCGTACAGGTCATCCGCCTGATGCGCGCCGACAAGAAGAACGCACTCACCGGCCCCATGTACGACGCCATGTCGGCGGCGCTCGATGCGGCCGAGAAGAGCGACGCCATCGCCGCCCACGTGTTCCTGGGCTCGGGCGGCGTCTACACCGCCGGCAACGACATCAACGACTTCATGCGCCGCTCGCGCGACGGCTCGCAGGACGTGGCGCCATCGCAGATGTTCATTCAGCGCCTGCCCAAGGTGACGCGGCCGATGATCGCCGCCGTCGACGGCCTCGCCGTCGGCGTGGGCGTCACCATGCTGCTGCACTGCGACCTCGTCTATGCCAGCCCGGCGGCGAGCTTTCGCACCCCCTTCGTCGACTTGGGCCTGATCCAGGAGGCGGGCTCGAGCCTGCTGGGCCCGGCGCGCCTGGGCTACGCGCGCGCCTTCGAGCTGTTCGTGCTGGGCGAGGCCTGGGGCCCGCAGCAGGCACTCGCCGCCGGCCTCGTCAATGCGATCGTGCCGGCGGCCGAGCTGGAGGCCAAGGCGCTCGCCGCCGCCAGGCGTCTCGCCGCCAAGCCGCGCGCCGCCCTGCTCGCCGCCCGGCGTATGCTCAAGACCGACCCCGCGCTCGTCGCTGCCACCATCGCCGGTGAGGTGGCCGCCTACAAGGAGCTGATGCGCACGCCCGAAGCCAAGGAAGCCTTCACCGCCTTCCTGGAGAAGCGCCCGCCCGACTTCGCCAAGGCCCGGCGCGGGGGGTGAGCGGGGCACATCGCAGGAGCGCGACCCGCCCCGCCCGCAGGTCATGACTGGGAGCCGTCCCGGCGGACTGCCGCGACGGATTGTGGCCTGCGGGACAGGGAATTCGCCCCGTAGGTCACCGAAACTGTCCGTCGGGTTTGCCTCGGCGCACCATCTCCTGGCAGTAGCCGTACAGCGCATCGTAGACGATGGCCTCGGCCGCGATCACCTCGTGGTCGTTCTTGAATCCCAGATGCCGGAAGCCTTCGGCAATGGCATTCAGGCCGGCAGCTTCCGGCTGGTTCCAGAGCGAGTTGTCGGTGTCGGCACCGTTGACGATCTTGGCCATCAGAACGACGGCTGGATCGCGCGCAAGACCGTGCTTCTTCACCAGCGCATCGAACGAGCACTCCTTGCCGTGGTGTCCGAACTCCACACCTTTCACGTCGTAGGGCGTGGCGCCCTCGCGCTTCGCGACCTCCAGCACCTGGTCGGCAGGCACGAACAGGAATTCGGCCTGCGGATCTATGAACTTGCGAATTAGCCAGGGACAGGCCACGCGGTCCACCTTCACCTTCTCACGAGTCACCCACTTCATGTCGGGCCTCCTTCCGCTATCGGACTCCCATTTGCAAGCATCCGGCGGAGGGCCTCCTGCACCCGCTGCAGATGCGCGTGCTCGCCGCCGGACATCCCCTCGTCCTCCGCGCGCTGCAGCGCCCGCTCATCCATCTCCCATGCCGCGAGAATGGCGAGTTTCTCGTCGGCTGAGATGGCGCTTGCCTCGACGACGTCCATGGGATGCCCGAACCTTTTGGCTGGGTTCAGTCTCGCCATACCTGCATGCACCTGATCAGGCATTGCCGCTCCTGCGTGTTGGTCCTCATTCGGCATCCGTATGCGCGCTTTGCCACGTGTCGCCAAAGCATCGTTTCTCGGCCCGGCCGGAATTTTTCTCATGACGCCCGGCATCGCAGGCTCATGCCCGTGAGCGCCCCCACGCTCGCCCTTCGACGACGTCCTCCGGCCGCGGGGTCGCGTTGGCGCCGGGATGCGCCATCAAAACGTCGAACTGCTGCCCGCCAATCGCTCGCGGTGCCCCTGCGGCCACGTGCCATCGAGTGGAGTTCGTCTCGTGGACCCATGCGCGCTCGCCTTGCGACAAGCGGCCGACAACCTGCTCATGTCCCTGGGACACCTCGATGACCTCGGTCCCGAGCTGGCGGACACAGTGGCCAACGTCTACTACCGCTACGCGTTGGCAACGGGCACGGCCAATGATCTGACGCTTGCGTTCGCCCTCGGCACCTTCGTGGACGGAGCCGACCTGCGGGCGGAAATCGGCGTAATCATGGCCCAGCAGGAATACGTCGACGACATGGTGTCGGCCGTGCGGCGAGCCCGGCACGACCCGGAGCTGCTGGAGCGGATGAAGCTGCTCACCCTCGACACCCTCAAGTTCAGGATCGCGAACGCCGCGACGAAGTCGGCGGTGCGCCGCTCGCTCGAACGGCGGCTTGCCAAGACCCACGAAATCACAGGGTTGTATGAAAGGATGCTGGCGCTCCCACCACTTCAGCGCCAGGGCCGGCCGTTGAGCGCAGAGCCCGGTGGCCAGGACGTGGCGCTGGGCGAATTCGGGACCCACGTGGAGTCCTAGCCGGAGCCCACCCCTCACAGGCAGGGGCGCCCGCACCGCGAGGCAGGGTTCCCTCTGCCCGCGTGATGGAACCGAGCTCGACCGAGCGCGTTCGCCAGTGGGCGGGGAATCTCTGCCCGAAGCAACGGAGGTTGCCATGACTGGGCGCAACAGGGAGTATCCGCTCGATCTCTACAAGCTGGGGCTGGGCCTTTTCGTGTTCCTGTCGCCCTGGCTCTTTTCGCTGAGCTATAGCCCGGCTCGCATCGACTCGGCCATCAGCGGCGCCGTCGTCATGGCCCTGTCGTCGGCAGCCCTCATTGCCTTCTCCGACTGGGAGGAATGGGCGACACTGGCCGTCGGGGCATGGCTGGTGGCCGCGCCGTGGATCTTGGCCTTTCCCCACGCTGCGGCCATGAAGATCCACATCGGCGTGGGCTTGGTCGTAACCTACCTGGCCGGCCTCGAGCTGTGGCTCGCCCACTACGACAATAGGGGCAAAAGCGTATAGAGAACGCGCGCCAGCCCCTACTCCGCCGCCTGCGCCTTCTCCGCCGGCGCCTCCACCACGCGGGTGGCGAAGTTGGCGGGCGAGACGATCTCCAGCACCTCGAAGTCCTCCGAGCAGGCGATCTCGCGGTGCTTGATGCCGGGGACCTGCAGGATGGCGTCGCCCTTGCGGATGGTGCGCTGGC
>DASRDL010000373.1:0-3692 GCA_035652635.1 Hyphomicrobiaceae bacterium
GCACCTGAAGACGCGCACCCCGGCGTGGGCCAGCGCCATCACCGGGCTCAGCGTGGAGGAGATCGAGACCTTCGCGAAGATGGTGGGCACCACGCCGCGCACCTACTTCCGGCTGGGCTACGGATTTGCCCGCTCGCGCAATGGCGCCCACAACATGCACGCGGCGCTGTGCATCCCCTCCGTCACCGGGGCGTGGCTCAACGAGGGCGGTGGCGGCTTCCACAACAACGGCGCCATCTTCCACTGGAACAAGACGCTGATCGAGGGCCTCGACATCGCCGATCCGAGCGTGCGCGTGCTCGACCAGTCGCGCATCGGGCCGGTGCTGACCGGCGATCCCGCCGACATCAAGGGCGGCCCGCCGGTGACGGCGCTCTTCATCCAGAACACCAATCCCGTCCAGGTGGCGCCGGAGCAGCGCAAGGTGAAGGCCGGCTTCGCGCGCGAGGACCTGTTCGTGGCGGTGCACGAGCACTTCATGACCGCCACGGCGCGCATGGCCGACGTGGTGCTGCCGGCCACCATGTTCCTCGAGCACGACGACATCTACCAGGGCGGCGGCCACCAGCACATCATCCTGGGGCCCAAGCTGATCGAGCCGCCGGGCGAATGCCGCTCCAACCACGACGTCATCGCCGCGCTGGCGAAGCGCGTCGGAGCCGAGCACAAGGGCTTCAGCATGACGCCGCGCGAGATCATCGACTGGACGCTGCGGCACTCGGGCTGGGGGACGCTCCGCGAGCTCGAGGCGAAGAAGTGGATCGACTGCCAGCCCGATTTCACCACGGCACACTATCTCGAAGGCTTCCGCTACCCGGACAAGAAGTTCCGCTTCAAGCCGGACTGGAGCAATGTGCCGGCCCCGCGTGCCAATGCGGCCCTGGTGCCCCACGCCATGCCGGCACTGCCGGACCATTGGGACGTGATCGAGAAGGCCGACGCCCGCCATCCCTTCCGGCTGGCGACCAGCCCGTCGCGCGACTACCTCAACTCGTCGTTCAACGAGATGCCGACGAGCCGCGCCCGCCATGGCGCGCCGCGCGTCAAGGTGCACCCCGAGGACCTGGCCGCGCTGGGCGTGGCCGACGGCGCACGCGTGCGCATGGGCAACGAGCGCGGCGTCATCACGCTCGCCGCCGAGGCCTTCCCCGGCGTGAGGCGCGGCGTCGTCATCGTCGAGAGCATCGTGCCCAACGACCAGTTCGAGGGCGGCGAGGGCATCAACACGCTGACCAGCGCGGTCCAAGGCGCGCCCTACGGCGGCGCCGCCTTCCACGACAACCACGTGTGGATCGAGGCCGCGTAGGGCGCGAGCCCGGCGGCCAAAAAACAAGCGGCCGGCAGCATGCCGGCCTTGCCAGTGGACTCGTCGTACTTGATTGCCTCTTCGTCTTTGGGGCAGTTGGCCCGGTCCGCTGGACGAAGCCCCGGGGGGCTGGGGGGCTGAGATTCCGAAGCCTCATCCGCGGACCGGGCCGAGAGGCAACGGTCTCGAGCTTCGCAGCCCATTTTGGCCAATCGTTGTTGCTGTGTGGGCCTGCCCGCGGCCTCATTGGGGCGGAAGCAAGGAAAGGGCTGCGCGGCCGGCACGCGGCAACGGTCGCAGCTGCCGCCCTGCTCGCAGGCAAGGCGTTGAGCCTGTGTGACAATTTCCTCGGGGATGGCTGCGCGAACCGCCGCCCGCGCCAAGGCGCCCGCAGGCCGCCGCCACCGATTGTTTGATGCGTGCGGCCGGCAGTGCTCATAATCGGTTCCTTCGCAGCACCGAACCAACGGACGAGCCCCATGCCCTTTCTCGCCACCGACGACAATGTGAAGCTCTTCTACGAGGAGACGGGCAGCGGCACGCCCGTCGTGTTCGTGCACGAGTTCGCCGGCGACTGCCGCAGCTGGGAGCCGCAGGTGCGCGCCTTCGCCCGCCGCTACCGCTGCATCGTCTTCAACGCCCGCGGCTGGACGCCCTCGGAGGTGCCGCAGGACGTCGGCGCCTACTCGCAGGCCCGTGCCCGCGACGACATCCGCTGCGTGCTCGACCAGCTCGGCATCGACCGCGCCCACATCTGCGGCCTGTCCATGGGCGGCTTCGCCACGCTGCACTTCGGCCTCGCCTATCCGAACCGGGCGCTGTCGCTCGTCGTCGCCGGCGTCGGCTACGGCGCCGAGAAAGGCGAGCGCGAGAAGTTCCGCAACGAGGCGACGGTGATCGCCGCCAGGCTCGAGAAGGAGGGCATGGCCGCCTTCGCCGAGGCCTACGCCTATGGGCCCACGCGCGTGCAGTTCGAGAACAAGGATCCGCGTGGCTTCGCCGAGTTCAAGCGGCAGCTCGCCGAGCATTCGGCCAAGGGCGCCGCCAACACCCAGCTCGGCGTGCAGCGCGAGCGGCCCTCCGTGTTCGATCTGGAGACGGAGCTCGAGGCGCTCCGGGTGCCGACCCTCATCCTGAGCGGCGACGAGGACTGGCCGTGCCTGCTGCCCGGCGTCTTCATGAAGCGGACGATCCCGTCAGCCGCTCTGCAGATTCTGCCCAACAGCGGCCACACCATCAACATCGAGGAGCCCGACCTGTTCAACGCCGCGGTGGGCGCCTTCTGGGCCCAGGTCGACGCCGGGCGCTGGCCGATGCGCGATCCGCGCGCCGTGAGCCAGAGCATTACCGGCATGACGAAGTAGGCGGTCAGACCCCGCCCCGGCGCAGAGCACGGCGTGGGCAACGGGCGGTGCGGGCGTATAGAGTAGGGACCAGAGGTAGGGCCCGCTCCGGGGCCCCGCACCGGGGAGAATGCCGTTGTCCAAGCTGCCGGAATACGAGATCTACGCCGTCCGCTACGCCAAGCAGGACAAGCGCTCCGAGGGCCACATGTTCCTCGGCGGCGACCACGCCAAAATGATCCAGGGCCTCGACTTCTTCACCTACGCGCTGAAGGGCGGGGGCCGCACCTGGATCGTCGACACCGGCATGACCGAGGTGCAGGCCAAGCGCATGGGCCGCTCCTACGATTTCATCTGCCGGCCGAGCGAGGCGCTGGCCAGGATCGGCATCGATGCGGCCTCCGAGCCCGACGTGATCCTCACGCACGCCCATTTCGACCACGTCGGCACGCTCGCCGACTACCCCAAGGCGCGCTTCCACATCCAGGACGAGGAGATGATCCACGTCACCGGCCGCGACATGACGCACAAGCCGTTCCGCGCCGCCTATCACGCCGACGACATCAAGCCGCTCATCGACCTCCTCTATGCCGGGCGCCTCGTGTTCCACGACGGCGACGTGACGCTGGCGCCCGGCATCGAGTTCATCCTCATCGGCGGGCACGCGCGGGGGCAGGCGATCCTGCGCGTCAACACGGCGCGCGGCTGGGTGATCCTGGCCTCGGATGCCGTGCACGTGTTCGAGGAGGTGGACGAGGAGCGCCCGTTCGCCATCTTCTACGACCTGCCGGGCATGCTCGAGGGCTATCGGCGCATCAACCGGCTCGCCGGCTCGCGCGATCTCGTCATTCCGGGCCACGATGCCCGCGTGACGAGGGCCTACCCCGCCGCGGCCGCCGGGCTGGAAGGCCAGGTGCTGCGGCTCGACAAGCCGCCGCGGTGGTGAGATCCCTCTCCCCGCATGGTGGGGAGAGGGAGACAGCAAGGAGACCGGCATGCGCGACATTGTCCTGATCGGCTTCATGCAGGCGCAGAACTGCTCC
>DASRDL010000374.1:0-3163 GCA_035652635.1 Hyphomicrobiaceae bacterium
GTGTGGCGGGCTACATGCCGCGATCCGGATCCAGCGCGCGCTGCAGCCTGAAGGCGGCGGTGCGCAGGATGCGCAGCGTCACGGCCTTGCGACGCGCGCCCGCCAGCCTGTGCCCGGGTGCCGCCCGCACGATCTCCCCGCCGTAGCGGTCGGCGACGATGAGGCCCGCATCCTGGGGTAGGACCTCGCAGGGGAAGTCCGGCGCCACCGCGAACAGCAGGCGGTCACAGAAATCGCGGTATTGCGGCCACTTCTGGTCGGCGCGAAAGTCCTCCAGGCACGACTTGATCTCGACGATCCAGATCTCGCCGTCGGCGCCGACGGCGGCCACGTCGGCGCGCCGGCCGTTCGCCAGGCCCACCTCGCCCACCACGGCGAAGCCGTGCGCCTCCAGCAGTCGGGCCACGCCGCGGAAAATGCCGGCCGCAGCCTCGGACTGCCGGCCGTCGCACCTCTCCTCGAGCCTGCCGGACGTCGTCACGGGGCCGTCACCTGCGAGCCGAGCGTGCCATCGGTCCGCCACGATCGCGACCCGGCCGCACGAGATGCACCCCGGGGCGTCCCCCGGCCTTTTCTTCGGCGCAGGCGGCGCTTATTGTCCCGAGCGGCGAAGCAACCGGGTGGGTCATGGCGTTCTTCAAGCGTACGCAATACGACAGTCCCGCAGCCAGCACCAAAGGGCAAGTCACCACCGTGGCGGCTCGTCCGCAGCCGCTCGAGCCCTCCGAGCTGAGGCGGGTGGTGGATCCCGCTTCACTCGGCTTCAAGACCACCGAGGACCTCGACCCCATCACCGGCCTGATCGGCCAGGATCGCGCGCTCAAGGCCATCCAGTTCGGCGCCAACATCAAGAGCCACGACTACAACATCTTCGTTCTGGGGCCGGCGGCGTCGGGCAAGACCACCGCGGTCAAGGCTCACCTCGGCGCCAAGGCCGCCGAGGCGCCGCCTCCGCCCGACTGGGTCTACGTCTACAACTTCGACAACCCCAACCAGCCCAAGGCCCTGCAGCTGCCCCACGGCCGCGGCCGGGTGCTCGCCAAGGGCATGGTGGCAGTTATCGACGAGCTCAGGAGCGTGCTGCCCGCGCTGTTCGAGGGTGAGGACTACCAGGTCCGCCGCCGCGCCATCGACGAGGAGTTCAGGTCGGGCCAGGAGGAGGCGCTGGAGGCGCTCAACAACAAGGCGCAGGCCCAGAACATCGCCATCCTGCGCACGCCGACCGGGTTCACCATGGCGCCCATGCACGAGGGCAAGGTGGTCAAGCCCGAGGTGTTCAACGCCCTCCCCGAGGCCATGCGCAAGGATGTCGAGGCCAAGGTCGAGGCGCTGCAGAAGGAGCTGGCCGACATCCTCGAGCGCATGCCCAAGGCCGACAAGCGGCGGCGCGCAAAGCTCACGGAGCTCAACGAGGAGGTCGCCCGGCACGCCGTCAACGAGGCGCTCGACGATCTCTTGGCCTCCTTCTCGGATGTGCGCGCCGCCCGCGACTATATCCGCGCCGCCGGCGAGGACCTCACGCGCAACGTTGCCATGTTCCTCACCACCGGCGAGGAGGAGAACGCCGTCGTCAGGCAGTCGGTCGATACCGCACGCGACGTGCGCTTCCGCCGCTACATGGTCAACGTGATGGTGTCGAGCGCCGACGGGGCCACCGGCGCGCCGCTCGTCGAGGAGTTCAACCCCACCTACGGCAACGTCATCGGCCGCATCGAGCACATCGCCCAGATGGGCACGCTGGTGACCGACTTCCTGCTGATCAAGCCGGGCGCGCTGCATCGCGCCAACGGCGGCTACCTGCTGCTCGACGCCAGGAAGGTGCTGCTCTCGCCGTTCGCCTGGGAGGCCCTGAAACGCGCCATCAAGGCGCGCGAGATCCGCATCGAGCAGCCGGTCGAGGCTTCGGGGTTCAACCTCATATCCACCCAGTCGCTGGATCCCGAGCCCATTCCGCTCGACGTGCGCGTGGTGCTGTTCGGCGACCGCGAGCTCTACTACCTGCTGCAGGCGCTCGACCCCGACTTCTGGCGCCTGTTCAAGGTGCAGGCGGATTTCGACGACAGCATCAGCCGCTCTGCCGAGAACGACCTCGCCTATGCGCGGCTCATCGCCTCCATCGTCAAGGAGCATGGCCTCAAGCCGTTCGACGCCGCCGGGGTGGCGCGCGTGATCGACGAGGGCGCACGACTGGCGGACGACCGCGAGAAGTTGTCGATCGAGATCGGCCGCATCGCGGACATCGTGCGCGAGGCCGACTACTGGTCGAGCCAGGCGCGGCGGCAGGTGACGACGCGGCAGGACGTCGCCCGCGCCATCGAGGAGCAGATCCAGCGCGCCGACCGGCTGCGCGACCGCGCCGAGGAGACCATCGCGCGCGGCGTGGTGCTGGTCGACACCGAGGGCAGCCGCGTCGGGCAGATCAACGGCCTCTCCGTGATCCAGCTCGGCTCCTTCGCCTTCGGCCGGCCGAGCCGCATCACGGCGCGCGTGCGCGTGGGCTCCGGACGCGTCACCGACATCGAGCGCGAGGTGAAGCTGGGCGGGCCGTTGCATTCCAAGGGCGTCATGATCCTCTGGGGGTTCCTGGCCGGCCGCTATGCTCTCGACGTGCCGCTGGCGCTGGCCGCCACCCTGGTGTTCGAGCAGTCCTACGGAGGCGTCGACGGCGACAGCGCGTCCTCGGCCGAGCTTTATGCCCTGCTCTCCGCGCTCTCCGAGCAGCCGATCCGGCAGTCGCTGGCCGTCACCGGCTCGGTCAACCAGCTGGGCGAGGTGCAGGCCATCGGCGGCGTCAACGAGAAGATCGAGGGCTTCTTCGACATCTGCCGGGCCCGCGGCCTCAACGAGGAGCAAGGCGTGCTGATCCCGCGGTCCAACGTGCAGCACCTGATGCTCAGGGAGGACGTGGTCGAGGCGGTCCGGCACGGCCAGTTCGCCGTCCACCCCGTCGCCACCATCGACGAGGGCATCGAAATCTTGACCGGCGTGAAGGCGGGCGAGCGCGGACCGGAGGGACGCTTCCCGGCCGGCACCATCAACCGCCTGGTCGAGGACAAGCTCAAGTCGTTTGCCGAGCGCGCCCGCAACTTCGCCAAGGACGGCGAGGGGCGCAACAATTCCGGGGATCGGGCATGATCGCGCACGTTGCCGAGACCGGTGAAAA
>DASRDL010000375.1:0-8470 GCA_035652635.1 Hyphomicrobiaceae bacterium
TGGGCCAAGCTGTGGCGTCTGACCAAGATCGCCGCCGATGTGCTGCCGGTGTTCCGCTACCTCGTGTCCATCGCCGCTCTCATCGTCGCCTTGTGGCTGATCGAGACGTCGATCGACGTGCTCCACTGGCTCGGCTACCAGCTGGAGCTGCCCGACAAGGCATGGGTGCGCATACTGCTGCGCCGGTAGGCTTGCGCGATCAGATCGCCTGCTTCGGTCGCGAGGCGATCCAGCGCGCGAGCTCGGGATCGTCGAACACGTAAGCCGTGTTGCCGTCGAGGCGCGTGACGATGCCGAGGCGCACCAGGCGGCGCAGGGCGGTCTGGGTCTGGGCGATGGTGGGCGGCTCGGTGCCGGCGAGGCGGCCGATCTCAGCGCGGTTGGACTCGGCGAACGGCGCCTCCGCGCCGCGCGCCAGCGTGTACGCCAGCGCCCGCTGCAGCGGGCCGAGCGACAGCCACAGGCGATCGTAGCCGAGGTTGGCCGCGAGTCCGGCGCGCAACCCCTTCAATGCGGTGGGAATGTCGCGCTCGACCTCCGGCAGCAGCAGCTCGAGCAGCTTGCGGAAGAAGAAGGGGTTGCGGTTGAGCTCCTCGAAGGCGGCAAGCGCCTGGCCGCGGTCGAGCCGGACTCCGGTCGCGCGGCGGAAGGCGGCGAGCAGGTGGTCGACGAAGGGCGGCCCCAGCGGCTCGAGGTCGATGGCGGTGGCGAAGTGAAAGAAGGGCGCCTGCCGGTCGGAGAACATGGCCGCCAGCGCGTCGCGGTTGGAGCCGGTGAACACGGCGGCCAGGCCGTCGCGGCGCTTGTCGAGACTGGTGCGCAACGCGGCGACGAGCGGACGGTTGGCGGCCTGCGTCGCCAGCTCCTGCACCTCGTCGAGCATGAGCACGGTGGGCTTGGTCTTGCGGGCGAGCCTGCCGAGCAGCTGGTCCATGAGCAGCATGAGGTCCGCAGGCGGCGCACCCTTGAGGCCCGCGAGATCGATCTCGGCGCCCGCCTCGGCGACGCCGGGGAGCTTGGCCCCGATCTTGATCTTCGATCCCAGGCCTTGGGCGAGGCGCTCGAGCTGGCCGGCTAGGCCGCGGCCGCGCAGGCCGTGGTCGAGGGCCGCCAGCAGGGTGGCCGCCGGCGCCAGCGGCGACTGCCAGAAGCTGGCGTAAACCACGCGATGGCCCGCCTTCTCGGCCAGCGGCCCCAGGTCGCGGATCAGGAACTCGGTCTTGCCGATGCGCCGCGGCCCGAACAGCACGAGCGCGTTGGCGAGCCGCTTCTCGATCAGAGCGAAGGCGCGTCTGGCGAGCTCGGTGCGGGGATAGTGCCAGGGGTCGAGCGCGGACATGGGCGGCGGGATGGCTGCTCATAGTAAGAAATGGCTATATAGTCACAAGTCGCTATAAATGGCTAGAGCACATTCCGACCCCACCGAACCGGTCGCGCCCGCAGCGCTGTCATCCCGGCCTCGGGCGTCAGCCCGAGAGCCGGGACCCACGGCCAAGATGCACACCAGTGTCCCGCAGTCCTGGGTCCCGGATATTGCGCTGACTCTCGGGACCAGCCCGAGGGCAGGCGCGCAATTCCGGGATGACACTGACGCTTGCCGATCTGAAGGTGCTCGCGATACCGCGATCGGCTGCGTCCCGCGCCGGCGTCAATATAGCCGCCGGCGGCTATGCGTGGCTATCTTGCGCTCAGGCCTTGGCCGGGGCCGGCTTGACCATGCCGCGCTCGCTCATCACGCCGGTGATCTCGTCGAGGATGGCGGGATCGTCGATGGTGGCGGGCATCCTCCATTCCTCGCCGTCGGCGATCTGGCGCATGGTGCCGCGCAGGATTTTCCCCGAGCGGGTCTTGGGCAGGCGCTTGACCGTCATCACGGTCTTGAAGGCGGCGACCGGGCCGATCTCCTCGCGCACCAGCTTCACCACCTCGCTCTCGATCTCGGCGCTGGGGCGGTTGACGCCGGCGTTGAGCACGATGAAGCCCGCCGGCACCTGGCCCTTCATGTCGTCGGCCACGCCGATCACGGCGCATTCGGCCACGTCCTTGTGCCGGGCGACGATCTCCTCCATCTGCCCGGTGGACAGGCGGTGGCCGGCCACGTTGATGACGTCGTCGGTGCGCGCCATCACGTAGACATAGCCGTCAGCGTCGATGTGGCCCGCGTCCTTGGTCGTGTAGTAGCCGGGGAACTCGGACAGGTAGCTCTTGCGGAAGCCTTCGTCGTTCTCCCACAGCGTGGGCAGGCACGAGGGAGGCAGCGGCAACTTGACGGCGAGCGTGCCGGTCTCGCCGCGTCCCAGCGGATTGCCCTCGGCGTCGAGCACCTGCAGGTCGTAGCCGGGCATCGGCACGGTCGGCGAGCCGTACTTGACGGGCAGCGCGCCGAGGCCCGCCGGGTTGCCGCAGATCGGCCAGCCGGTCTCCGTCTGCCACCAGTGATCGTAGACGGGCACCTTGAGATTCGCCTCCGCCCACTTGATGGTCTCGGGGTCGGCGCGCTCGCCGGCCAGGAACAGCGTGCGGAAGGCACGCAGGTCGTAGCGGCCGATGTGCTCGCCCTTTGGGTCCTCCTTCTTGATGGCGCGGAAGGCGGTGGGAGCGGTGAACATGGCAGCGACGCCGTGCTCGGCGATCACGCGCCAGAACGTGCCGGCATCGGGCGTGCCGACCGGCTTGCCCTCGAACAGGATGGTGGTGCAGCCGTGCAGCAGCGGCGCATAGCAGATGTAGGAATGGCCCACCACCCAGCCCACGTCCGAGGCGGCCCAGTAGGTCTCGCCGGGATCGACGCCGTAATGGTTCTTCATGGTCCATTCCAGCGCCACCATGTGCCCGCCGTTGTCGCGCACGACGCCCTTGGGCTGGCCGGTGGTGCCGGAGGTATAGAGGATGTAGAGCGGGTCGGTGGCGAGCACGGAGACGCAGCCTGCCCGACGTCCGCGCGCCTTGGCATCGGCCACCGCGCTCTGCCAGTCGTGGTCGCGGCCAGCGATCATGGTGGCCTCGGCCATCGGCCGCTGCAGCATGAGGACGGCGGGGGGCTTGTGGCGGCTGAGCTCGATTGCCGCGTCGAGCAGCGGCTTGTAGTGCACGATGCGGCCGGGCTCGATGCCGCACGATGCCGAAAGGATGGCGGCGGGCTTGGAGTCGTCGATGCGCGTGGCGAGCTCCGGCGCGGCGAAGCCGCCGAACACCACGGAGTGGATGGCGCCGATGCGCGCGCAGGCGAGCATGGCCATCACCGCCTCCGGCACCATCGGCATGTAGATGACCACCCGGTCGCCCTTCTTGATGCCGAGGTCGCGCAGCACGCCGCCCAACACCGCCACCTCGTCGCGCAGCTCGGCGTAGGTGTAGGCCCGCGTCGTCTTGGTGACGGGGCTGTCGTAGATCAGCGCCTTCTGGCGCCCGCGGCCGCGCTCCACGTGACGATCGAGGCAGTTCCAGGCGGTGTTGCACTCCGCGCCGACGAACCAGCGGCCGTACTGCCCGGCATAAGGGTCGAACACCCTGTCCCACGGCTTGTACCAGTCGATGGCGCGTGCGGCCTCGGCCCAGAACGATTCCGGGTCTGCCTTCCAGGCGGCGTAGACCTCGTGATAGCGGCTCGACACGGTCGCGCTCCTCCCAGTTTCCTGCCGACGGCGCGGCACTCACGGCTCCCGTCGGCGAAATTGTGCCGAGCGGGGGCGTGAATGCAAGGCCGCTTTGGTCTATCGCCCGGTCTTCCAGCGCCCGTCGGGGATGCGCGGCAGGCCGCGCACGTCGCCCTTGTAGAGATACACCCAGGCGGTCGTCTCGCCTCCCGCGGCGAGCTGCACCGGGCGCTCCACCCGCACGTACTTCTCCGACTCGAGCTTGCCCGGGGGCAGGCCCTCGTAGGCATCGAGCCATACGAACGAGCGCGCCGGATCGTCGAGCGCGTAGACCTCGCCGTGCACCCGCTGGCCGCGCTCGCCGCTCTCGACGGCGCCCGGGTACCAGCTCAACCGGTAGAGGGTGCCTGCTATGCTGCCGGGGCCGATCAGACGAGCCTCGGCTGCCAGCCGCGCCCCCTTGGGATGGCCTGCGGTCGACAGCAGAGAGCCGTAGACGAAGAGATGCGGGTTCATGGGCGACTGTCATAGCCGGGCTTGCACCGGGCATCCAGCGCGACATCGAGCCTCGCGGCGCTGCCCGCGCGAGCGATAGACGGCGCCCGCCGTGAACGCGAGCCGGCGCCTCTCGATGCGGCTCACGCCGCGGCGGCGCTGCCTCCGGGAGCGGGCTCCGGGCGCTCGCTGAGGAACAGCCGCTCGACCTCGGCCGCCGGCAAGGCACCGCTCATCAGGAAACCCTGCATCTCGGTGCAACCCTCGGAGCGCACGGTGTCGAGCTGCGCCTTGTTCTCGACGCCCTCGGCGGTCGCCCTGATGCCGAGCCCGTTCGCCAGCGTCGCCACCGCCCGGACGATGTTGAGGGAGCCGGAGCAGTGGGCGACGCCCTTGACGAAGGTCCGGTCGATCTTGATGCGGTCGAAGGGGAAGCTCTGCAGGTGGCTGAGCGAGGAGTAGCCGGTGCCGAAGTCGTCGTTTGCCACGCGCACGCCGATCTTCTGCAGCTGGTGCAGCATGGCGAGCGCCAGCTCGTTGTCGGTGAGAAGCGCGGTCTCGGTGATCTCGAGCTCGAGCCGGCGCGGCGACAGGCCGGAGGCGGACAATGCGTTCGTCACCGTCTGCACGAAATCCGGATTGCGCATCTGCGCCGCGGATATGTTGACGGCGATGGTGATGTTCTCCGGCCAGCGCGCGGCCGTGGCGCAGGCCTCGCGCAACACCCACGCACCGATCGACACGATGAGGCCGATCTCCTCGGCAAGCGGAATGAACGAGCTCGGAGGTATTATGCCCTTCTCGGGGTGGCACCAGCGAATGAGGGCCTCGAAGCCGTTGATCTCGTTGGTCTGCAGATTGACCACGGGCTGGTAGTGCAGCTCGAACTGGCCCTCGGCGAGTGCCCGGCGCAGGTCGCTCTCCATGGTGCGCCGGGCCTGCATCTGTGCGTCCATCTGCGGCTCGAACAGGCGGTAGGTGCCGCGGCCTGCGCCTTTGGCCTGATAGAGCGCGAGATCGGCGTTGCGCATCAGCCGTTCGGGGCTCGCCGCATCGCCGGGGCTCAAAGCGATGCCGACGCTGGCGCCGACCACGACCTGCTGGCCGTCGATGTCGTAGGGCTGGCTGACCGCATCGATGATGCGCACGCCGAGCGCAACGGCGTCCCCCGCGGCCGCCAGCGGCGCCTGCACGACGGCGAACTCGTCGCCGCCCAGCCGGGCGATGGTGTCGGTCTCGCGCACCAGCCTGCGCAGCCGCTCGGCGACCTTGCGCAGCAGCTTGTCGCCGACCGGGTGACCGAGCGTGTCGTTGACGTCCTTGAAGCGGTCGAGATCGAGGATGTGGGTCGCCACCGTCTCGCCGTGCCTGGCGCGGGCCAGCGCCTGCTCGAGGCGCTCCTTGAGCAGCACACGGTTCGGCAGGCCGGTCAGCATGTCGTGCAGGGCGAGATGGCCCGCCCGGTAGGCGAGCTCGAGCAGGTGGCCGATGTGCTCGCCGAACAAGCTCCAGTTGAGCGGCTTGAGCAGAAACGAGGTGGCCCCGGCGGTCAGCGCGCTTTCCAGGGCACTGCGCGTCTCGTTGGCCGTCAGAACGATGATCGGGATGTGCCTGAGATTGGGGTGCCCGCGCACGCACTTGATGAGGTCGAGACCGTTGAAGTTCGGCATCTCCAGGTCGACGACGATGAGATCGAACACGGCCGTCTGCAGGTGGGCGAGGGCCTCGATCCCGTCCTCGGCCTCGACCACGTCGGAGAACTCGGCGACTCTCCTCGAGACGACCGCGCGCGCGAACGCGTCCTTGTCCACCACCAAGACGGATGGCCTGCGCATTGCTCCCCCAAGCACCGCATGCGTGCCGGCCGCACCGGCGGCGCGCATGGTCTCCGCCCGTGACTTTGCGGACGAGGAGTAAAAGAGTTGGTAATCGCGCGGCCCCGCGGGTGCGGGGATTTGGGCAATGTGGTTAAGGCGGTTTGGAGGGCAATGCCGCGGTTGTGCAAGCGGCGACTGCACCCGGCCGAGCCTCCCGGTGTCCCCACATCGCTGGCCGCGTGAGCTCTGGCCCGATGCGATCCGAGTTGCACCCGCCCGGTCGGGCGCCGGCGCTCCTGTTCCTGCCGTGACAGCGCGATATGGCTCGGCCCGCGTATAACGGCGGCAACGATCGCGCTCGACCGCCGTCGCAGGAATGGACGCGGCGCGCGCTGCAGCCCTGGAGACGATTGGAGACGAAGATGAAGACGATGCTGCCCGCCCTGGCCGCCGTGGCATTCATTGCCGGTGCGGCGGTGCCTGCGAGCGCCGGTGAGGACGTTGTAGACCGGATCGCCTCGAAGATTGCCGAACGGATCGGCGAGGACGAGGTGGTCGACCTCGTCAAGGCGCGCCCTGTCTACGTGCCGCGCCAGATCGAGTACGACTTCTCCAGGCTGCCGGTCGGATCGGCGGAGTGGTGGCGCCAGCGCGACCGCGAGCGCGGCGGCCGCCGCTAGAGCACCTTCCGATCAGCAAGCAGGCGTCACTGTCATCCCGGAATTGCGCGCCTGCCCTCGGGCTGGTCCCGAGGGTCAGCGCAATAGACCGAGGGCGAATGGATACCGGTACATAGTCTTGGTCCTGGGTTCCGGCTCTCGGGCTGACGCCCGAGGCCGGCATGACAGCGCTGCGGGCGCGGCTCGGTCCGGTCAGAAAGTGCGCCAGGCCGAACGGAGACGGACATGCCGGGGTGTCGGACCTGCGGGGTCCGACACCCCGTCGCACGTCTCACGCCTCGTCGACGATCGGATTGGCCAGCACGCCGATCTTCTCGATCTCCACCTCCACCTTGTCGCCGGCTTTCATCCACGGCGGCGGCTTCCTCGCATGCGCCACGCCCGACGGCGTGCCGGTGGCGATGACGTCACCGGGCTCGAGCGTCATGAACTCGGAGAGCAGCGCGATGGTGCGGGCCGTGGAGAAGATCATGTCCGAGGTGTTGGAGTCCTGCATCGTCTCGCCGTTGAGGCGGGTCATGATCCTCAAGCCCGAGGCGCCCGGCGGCAGCTCGTCGGCGGTGACCACCCAGGGCCCGAGCGGGCCGGTGGCGTCGAAGTTCTTGCCCGGCGTCCACTGCGAGGTCTTGCGCTGGAAGTCGCGCACCGACACGTCGTTGAAGAGCGTGTAGCCGAACACGTGCTCGAGCGCCTTGGCCTCGCTGATGTGCCGGCCCTTCCTGCCGACGACGATGGCGAGCTCGCACTCGTAGTCGAGCTGCACCGAGCACTTGGGGCGGATGACCGGCGCGCCGGCGGCCGCGAGCGAGGTCGGCACGCGCAGGAAGAAGGAGGGATAGGTGGGGATCGCATGCCCGCCCTCCTTGGCGTGCAGCGCATAGTTGAGGCCGACGCAGACGATCTTGCCGGAGGGCGTGATCGGCAGGGCCGGCTTCACCGCATCGACGGCGAGCTTGGCAGACCCCGGGGCCTTGGCCGCAGCCGCCTTCACGGCCGCGAGCGCGCCGGGCCCGGCGGCGACGAGCGACTTGAGATCGGCCGGCACATCGGCGGCGCCGGACAGGTCGATGACCGTCTTGCCGTCGACGAGCCCGAGGGCCGCACCCTTCCCCTTCTCGAACATCATGAGCTTCATGTCGCGTCTCCTCGCTTCCCGATCGCGCCTCGACCGGCTCCCTCAGCCTAGCGCGGCAGGCGGCACGGGGAGAAGCGTCCCCTCGGCATGCCTCCAACCCGCTCTCGCGCGCCCCTTCCTCCCGCGGGACTGCCCTGCGAAGGCCGCCGGCGCCTCTTCTCCCCTTCGGCGAGAAGAGCCTGCCTCGGACAACGTCGTCCCGGCGCCGAGGGCGCCCGTCAGGGCGGCCGAGGGAACAGGCCGGGACCCATGCACGTCACGTCACAGTGTCCTGGGTTCCGGCCTGCGCCGGAATGACGTTGGTGGGAACGATGGCGCCATACGCAACGTCATCTCGGCGCAGGCCGGGATCTATGCACCGCTCCACCGCTCCCTACTCGCGAGTTGCGCGCGACCTGTCGGCCGGGCCGGGCAGAATCTCGCCGGTCGCCTCGTCGAACAGGTCGATCCACTCCGGGTTCATGCTCTCGATCAGGCGGATTTTCCAGAGTCGCTTCCACTCCTTGATCTGCTTTTCGCGGCGGATGGCGGCCGGCATGGTCTCGTGCATCTCGTAGTAGACGAGGCGGTGCACGCCGTAGCGCTGGGTGAACCCCTTGATCAGACCCTGCTTGTGCTTCACCACGCGATCGAACAGATCGCTGGTGACGCCGATGTAGAGCGTGCCGTTACGTCTGCTGGCAAGTATGTAGACGCACGGGGCCTTGGTGATGCGAGTGAACATGGCCAGACAGCGCAATGCATTGG
>DASRDL010000376.1:0-4242 GCA_035652635.1 Hyphomicrobiaceae bacterium
GCGCCGTTGTGCATCACGCCCCAGATGTCGACGATCCAGGCGTCGGAGCCGCGCGCCAGGTCGGCAATGGAGGGCAGGATGGGGATGGCCGCATGGCTCATGCGGCTTCACCTAGAACAGATCGGCCTCGAGCGGAAGGGACGGTCAGGCAGCCGCCGGACCGGACACCACCTCGTCCTTCACCAGCCGCGGCCCACCGAACAGCGCGCCCTTGCCGAACAGCACACCGAAGCCCAGCACGCGCGCCAGCAGCCAGTCGTCCTCGATGCGGCCGACGATCAGGGAGAGGCCGAAGTCGGCGAGGTGGCGGCAGATGTCGGAGGCCGGGATGCGGCCCCCGGCACACGGCAGGCCGTCGAGGAACACCGGCGCATCGAGCTCGACGAAGGCAAACCCCATGTTCTTGAGGGCGGCGAAGTCCATGTCGAGGTCGGTCACGGCCTCGAGGGCGAAGCGGAATCCCAGCGGCGTGAGCGCCGCCAGCGCCTTGGTATGGGCCGGAGTGAAGGCGCGCACCTCGCTCTGCGCAAAGGAGAGCACGAGCGTCATGCCGTTGGCGCCGCCGGGCGCGGCAGCGGCCTCGAGGAAGGCAGCATCGGTAAGCGACTCGCCCGCCATCGCGGCCAGCACGGCGCCCTGCCGGCCGCGCTGGCTGAGCCGCGCCGCCACGCGCGCGGCGCGGACGATCCGCGCGGCATCGATGCGCGGCATCAGGCCCGAGCCGCGCGCCGCCCGCATCAGCTCCTGCTGCTCCAGCGCGGTGCCGTCGGCCGCAAGCAGGCGCGTGCTCACCTCGAAGTGGCGCGGCCGGCCCTCGGTGAGAGCGTGGATCGGCTCGAGCATCACCTCCATGCGCTCGGCCGCGACCGCCTCGGCGATGCGGGCGAGCTGGGCATTCGTCTGGGGCGGAGCCGGCGGGGGCGTGCCCAACGCGAGCGACGACAGATCCCGCACCGGCGGGGGCTGTCGGGTCGCCGACGGCGGGGCGCTGCCGAAAGCGGGGGGCGGAGGGGGCGGTGCTGCCTTGCCCGACCGTCCCGACGGCCACCAGGACGATGTCCGGCCGCCGCGTGGATTGGTGTGGGCCTGCATGGTGCGCGCCGCCGACTGCAACGCCGCCACCGAGCGCTCGATCATGGCCTCGGTGTCCTCCCCCTGTTCGGGCGCGGCGGGCCCGGGTGGGGATGCGTTGAGCGCATCGGCGAGCTTCTTGATCGACTCCTCGACGAAGTCGACGCTGATCTCCCCCCGCCCGGAGTCGAGCAGGCTCGGCGGCTCGGGCGCTTTCGTCAGCGGATCGCCCGTGCCGGCGGCCGGCGCGGGGCCGAGCGACGGCTCGCGCGCGGGCCTGAAGTCGAACGGGGTGGCGGCGCGCGGCCGTGCCAGCTCGCCCGGGGCAGGCGCGGCCGGCGCCGCCGGTCCCTCGGGTCTGCGCGCAGCCTCCCTGGCAGGGGGCGGAGGCGGCGGAGGCGCGGCCCTGGCGAGCGGCAACTGCGGCGCGGCGGGCTCGGCCAGCGGCGGCCCGGCAGGGAAAGGCTTGGCGGCCGGCGCGCGGCCCGCGGGTGGTGGCGAAGGAGCTTCGGTGGCGGCGCCGGCCGTGAGTGCACGCCGTGCCAGCAGGTGGACCGACAGCAGCAGGGCATAGACGGCGAGAGCCGCGATCATTCCCGCCCACAGCGCCAGCTCCATTTGCCGCACGAGCCACGTACCGCTGGCACACGACAGCACCGTCACCGAGAAGATGACGAAGGCATCGCCATAGCGCGTGTTATCGGACGCGACCTCCTCGGGCATGGCGATCTGCTGTGTCATGGCTGGTCCCCGACGTCACATCGGCACTCACTCGAATCGCTACTACAAGCATTCGCGGATGCATTGCCCGGCGCAACCGCGCCGGCGGCGATGTCACCAGCTTTCGGGGCGGGGAGCCCGGCTGTTGCGGCGGGAAGACTTCGGCCACAGCCGGCTCGGGCGAGAGGGCGGGGACGCCGGAGCCGGATTTCGTTCACGGAATGGCCGCTCAGGGCGCCAGCGTCCGCAGCATGAGCTGCCCCAGCCGCGGCTGACGGACACTGCACTCGGGTTCAGCGAGTCGCGTTGATTGATTGGCCCTGGCTCTCGCCGCCATACGGCCTTGGCTCATTGGCGTAGGCCAGGGCGAAGCCCAGAACGATGGTGCCGACCACCACAGGCCACAGTGACACTCAACGCGCGGTATTCCATGGCTCGAGACTGTCACAGCTCTGTTACGTTATCCACAGATCGTTACGCGGCTGCGCGCGCGTTGCCCTTGGTATGTGTTGCAATGGCAACACATACCTCCAATTCCCGCAACAGAATTGCGCGGGACCACGCTCGGGCGGCAGTTTCCAGTTTCTGCAAGCTTCGCAGGCAGATCGCGGCCCCGGTCAAAGAGGGGATTTGAGGCGGCGGAAGGGGCGCGCAACGCGCCCTACGCCACGGCCTTCAGAATCTTGGCGATGACATCGCGGATCTGGCCGAAATCCGCCTCGCCGGCGATCAGCGGCGGGGCGACGATCAGCGTATCCATGGCGACGCGCACATAGATGTCGAGGTCGTGATACATGCGCTCGGTGGCCTCGTAGCCCCTGAGCCCCGGCTTGCCGGGGATGGGGGCGAGGTCGATGCCGCAGAGCAGGCCGACGGTGCGGATGTCTTCCACGTTGGGGGCGCCCTTCAGGCTCATCATGGCGTCGGCGAAGGCGGGCTCCAGCTTCCTGGCCCGCTCGAACAGGCCCTCGTCCTTGTAGATGTCGAGGGTGGCGAGGCCCGCTGCCGCGGCCAGCGGATGGCCGGAGTAGGTGTAGCCGTGGAACAGCTCCACCACGTGCTCGGGGCCGGTCATGAAGGCATCGTAGATCTTCTTGGACGCCATCACGCCTGCCATCGGCACGGCAGCGTTGGTGACGCCCTTGGCGAAGGTGATCATGTCGGGGGTGACGCCATAGCGCTCGGAGGCGAAGCAGTGGCCGAGCCGGCCAAAGCCGGTGATGACCTCGTCGAAGATCAGCAGGATGCCGTGCTGGGCGGTGATCTCGCGCAGCTTCTTGAGGTAGCCCTTGGGCGGCGGCAGGATGCCGGTCGAGCCCGACACCGGCTCGACGATGACGGCGGCGATGGTGGAGGCATCGTGCAGGTTGATGAGCCGCGTCAGCTCGTCGGCGAGGTGCGCACCCCACTCCGGCTCACCCTTGGTGAAGGCCTGCTCGGCGCGATTGTAGGTGCTCGCCAAATGATCGACGCCCACCAGCATGTTGCCGAACTGCTTGCGGTTGGCGACGATGCCGCCGACCGAGATGCCGCCGAAGCCGATGCCGTGATAGCCGCGCTCGCGACCGATCAGGCGCGTGCGCGCGCCTTCGCCGCGGGCCTTGTGGTAAGCAAGAGCGATCTTGAGCGCGGTGTCGACCGCCTCCGACCCCGAGTTGGAGAAGAAGGCATAGTCGAGGTCGCCCGGCGCCAGCAGGGCAAGGCGCGAGGCCAGCTCGAACACCTTGGGGTGGCCGTATTGGAAGGCCGGCGCGTAGTCGAGCTTGCCGGCCATCTCCTGAATGGCCTTGACGATCGGCTCGCGGCAGTGGCCAGCGTTGACGCAGAACAGGCCCGAGGTGGCGTCGATCACCTTGGTGCCGTCGGGCTTGAAGTAGTGCAGGCCCTTGGCGCCGGCGAAGATGCGCGGCCGCTTCTTGAAGGCGCGGTTGGGGGTGAAGGGCACCCAATAGGGCTCGAGCTCATTGGGCTTAACGTCGAGCGGCGCCATGGGGTTACTCCGCGAGGGTTGGAATGGGACGGTGCCGGCACCGTTCTAGCAGGGGGTTTGGCGGGCGCCAACGGCGGTCAGCCGGCGAATCGACATGCCTCGTCTCCGGCACCCGCACAGCCGGCACTGTAAAGATGGTGCGGGGCCGATGGCTGGGGATATCGTATGGTGCCGCGGAACGGACACAGCATCGCCCGGTTCAGGCGCCGATTCCGGCACACGAGCACCCGAATCGGGGCCGCATTTAAGTGTTGTTAGCCGAATCGGCACCAGATGCGGCGCACGCCAGCCGCGCACAGCCGAAGCGGTCGCGTAGAGGAGGAAATCCAGTATGCTGATGAGTTCCGTCGACGAGGCCAGGTTCAGTGCCTCGCATCCCGAAATCGCCGGCAAGCGCGTGCTCATCACCGGGCTCACCTCCGGCTGCGGCGTCGACATCGTGCGCGCGTTCGCCGAGCACA
>DASRDL010000377.1:0-4002 GCA_035652635.1 Hyphomicrobiaceae bacterium
CCTCGGCCCCTTGGGGTCGGCGGCCATCCAGCCGTCGCGGCCCGAGCCGTAGAGCACGGGGAAGTCGAGCTGCTCGTCGGTGGCATCGAGAGCAGCGAACAGGTCGAAGACCTCGTTGAGCACGGCCTCGTGGCGCTCGTCCGGGCGGTCGATCTTGTTGATGGCGACGATCGGCCGCAGGCCCTGACGGAGCGCCTTGGACACCACGAACTTGGTCTGCGGCAGCGGGCCCTCGGAGGCATCGACGAGCACGATGGCGCCGTCCACCATGTTGAGGATGCGCTCAACCTCGCCGCCGAAGTCGGCGTGGCCCGGCGTATCGACGATGTTGATGCGGGTATCGCGCCACAGGATCGAGGTGCACTTGGCGAGGATGGTGATGCCGCGCTCGCGCTCCAGATCGTTGCTGTCCATGGCCTGCGCGACCACCTTCTGGTTGTCGCGGAAGGCGCCGGATTGGCGCAGCAACGCGTCGACCAGCGTGGTCTTGCCGTGGTCGACGTGAGCGATGATCGCGATATTGCGAAGCTTCATTTACCGTCCTTTAAGAGGGGGCGTGCCCTGTCAGCAGCGGGGGAGCGCGGCGCGTCATGCTGCGGCGCACCCATGAGTCGCTGCGGCGGTAGCACATTCCGCGCTCACCTGCCAGCGCACGTGGCCTCACGAACCGAAGCCGGTGGTGCTCGACCAGAGGTCGAGGGCAGCGATGCGCGGGCGGCAAGGAGCAGGCGTCGATGAAACTTTGCCGAGCACTCCATGTTCGATCGCGGTAGCAGGCCGCAGGAAGGCCCCCTCAACGTGGCCATCGTCCTGAGCGACGGCCAGGAGCTCCACGGCAGGCTCGTTGCCCCGCCCGGGCGCGGGCTCATGGAGGTGCTCGACGGCGGCAGCAGCTTCGTCGAGTTCGAGCCCGCGAGCGGCGGGCGCATGCTGATCGCCAAGTCGGCACTGCACGTGGTGAAGCCCACCAACATGCCGCCGGCGCCCGATCTGTGGGCCGGTCCGACCGAGGGGGCCAACTTCGACCCCTACGCCGTGCTGGGCGTCAAGCCCGACGCCACGCGCGAGGAGGTGCACGACGCCTACATCAAGATGGCCAAGACGTATCACCCGGACCGCTATGCCGCGGCCGATCTGCCGCGCGAGGTGCGCGAGTATCTCGCGGTCATGGCCCGCCGCGTCAACGCCGCCCACGACGCCTGCCAGTCGGCGCAAAGGCGCGAGGCCGGCAAGACCGAGGCCGTTTTCACCAAGGAAGGCCAGGGTGTATGACCGAAACCTGGGCGCGTGCCGCTCAGGTCCCCGCCGTTGCCGTCCGGCGCGGCGGCGTCGGGGCGCGCGCGATGAGGCCGATCAGTGCGCCGGCGAGCGCGATCGCGGTGAACACGGCGAGCGAGAGCGTATAGTCACCGGTGGCATCGCGCAGCAGCCCCGACAGCAGCGGACCGGCGGCCTGCGCCGTCACCTGCACCGTGAGCGCCACGCCGCGAATGGCGCCGAAGCTCGTGCGTCCGAAATAGTCGGCCCAGGCGATGGGCAGCACCGTCAGCACGCCGCCGATGCCGAGACCGAAGCAGGACGCCGCCGCATAGCCGTGCCACGGCAGGGCGACCATCAGCATCAACCCGGCGCCGAGCCCGAGGAGCAGGCTCGCCAGCATCAGGGCGATGCGCACGCCGATGCGCCGCGTCAGCAGGCCGAAGCCGAGACTCGACACGGCCGAAAAGAGCGAGAAGGTGCTGACGATGGTGGCCGCCACCGCCGGCCCCAGGCCGCGCTCGATGAGATGCGGCGCCTGGTGCAGGCTGATGCCGGCCTGCACCGGGAACACTGCCAGCGTGTAGAGCGACAGGAGCCAGAAGGCGGGTGTGCGCATGGCCTCGGCACGGGTGAAGGTAGGCTCGGGGCTCGCGACAGGAGCCGCGGCGGAGGCGGCGGCTGCCAGAGCCCCCTCCGGCGCCCGCCGGTCCGGGACCAGCCCCACGTCCTCCGGACGCCGCACCATGAGCGCCCACGTCGGCACGAAGCCGACCAGGAGCACCGTGGCGCCAATCGCGAGCCAGCCGGCACGCCAGCCGCCCTCGCGCATGGCAAGATGGGCAATGAGCGGCATCGACATCAGCCCGGCCATCTGCGCCAGGTTGGCGATGGACGTGACGAAGGCGCGCCGCGCCACGAACCAGCTGTTGAGTGCGCCGTAGATGCCGAGGTCGAAGGGTCCCGCGAAGTTCATGCGCGCGATGCAGAAGAACACGTAGAAGGCGACGAGCGACTGGGTCAGCGACAGCGCCATGGTGGTGAGGCCGGTCGTGAGCACGGCCATGCACAGCACGAGCCTGGCGCCGCGGCGGTCGAGGACGGGGCCGAGCAGCGGCGAGGCCAGCGCCGCCATCACGCCGCCGAGCGACACGGCCCCCGACAGAGCCGCGCGCGACCAGCCGAACTCGCTCGTCATCGGCTCGACGAATACGGAGAGCGTGGCGACCGCCGGCCCGCCGCGGGCAAAGCCGGCCGTGCAGGCGCAGGCCAGAATGACCCAGCCGTAGTAGAACGGCAGGCGCGCGATCAGGGCCGTCGCCGGCCAAGGGCCACCGGCCGGGGTCATCGGGTGCTCATCTGGGCGGGCCGATCCAAGCTGCCGATGGACGATGTGATAGCAGGCAGTAGGCAGTGGGCAATAGGCGATCCCGCCACACGTTCCCTACGGCCTACTGCCTGTTGCCGGGCCCGAGCCAGACACGGGGGTGAGCGAGGCTGAGCGCCAGGAGGCCGGCGAGTGCGGCAGCGACGGCGATGAAGGTCGTGCGGAAGCCGGCCAGGAATGCCTCCGCCGCACCGGCGCCCGCGGCCAGCGCGGCTGCCTCGAAATGCGTGAGGGCTGCCGACAGCCCGGTCGCTCCCGCCACCACGCCGATGGTGCGCGTCACCATCGTGAGGCTGCCCGCCACCCCGCGGTCGGCGACGGGCAGCCGCGCCGTCACGAAGTCGGCGTACGCCACCTGGAACAGGCCGAGCCCCGAGCCCTGGGCCAGCAGCGATAGCGCAATGACCGCCATCGGCGTCGCCTCGGTCCAGGCGGCGACCGACCCGAGTCCGGCGATGGCGAGGACGATGCCGGCGAGCGCCAGGCGGCCCGTAGAGATGCCGCGCGCAAGGCGGCCCGCCGCCCACGAGCCGGCGACGGTGCCCAGGGCGCCGAGCGCCAGCATCGCGCCCCCCGCCGTGGCCTCCAGGTGGGCGGTGCGGACGAGGTAGTAGGGCACCAGGATCAGGATGGCGAAGGCGGCGAAGTGCACGGCGATGCTGGCGGCATTCATGACGGCGAAGTCGGCATTGCGGAAGAGGCCGAGCCGGATCAGCGGTTGCGGAGAGCTCGTCTCGTGCACCAGGAAGGCCGCAAGCAGGACGAGCGCGACGAGACCGAGCCCGAGCGGCAGCAGCGGTCCGAGGCCGGCGGGGAGCACGGCCAACCCCAGGAGCAGTGCCGACATCCATAGTACGAGCAGCGCCGCTCCGATGGCGTCGAAGCCGCGCATGGAGCCACGGCGCTCGACACCGGGCAGCCGCCAAGAAAGAGCCAGCGCAAGCGCCACCACCGGCACGCGAAAGGCGAAGACGGCGCTCCAGCCCCAGCGCTCGACCAGGAGACCTCCCGCCAGCGGCCCGAGCGCAGACCCCACGGCCGTCGCGCCGGCATAGAAGGCGAGCGCTCGGGCGCGCTCGCCTTCGTCGAAGAGCGAGGTGGCAAGCGCCGGCCCGCAGCTGAGGGCCAGGGCAGTACCGATCCCCTGCAGCACGCGGCCCAGCAGCACCAGCGGGTAGGTCGGCGCCGCAGCGCAGGCGGCAAAGCCCAGCGCGCTCACCACGAGCCCCAGCTGGAAGATCGGGCGATAGCCCAGGAGGTCGCCGAGCCGGCCGAACACCAGCATCAGGCTCGAATAGGTGAGCACGTAGGCGATCACGATCCAGCGGATGTCCTCGAGCGCCAGAGCGAACGCCGCG
>DASRDL010000378.1:0-12124 GCA_035652635.1 Hyphomicrobiaceae bacterium
CACGCCCTGCACGATCCGCGTCCAGTTGGCGAGGCCGCGCTTGTAGGTGTCGGCATAGCCCCGCACCAGCGCCGCCGTCGCCACCACCTCGCGCGCCGCCGCCGGGTTGACGGCGAGCGTGCGCTCGACGAGGGCGAGCCAGCGCTCCACCCATGCCTCCTCCTCGGCGAAGCGCAGCGTGCGCGGCCGCCAGCCCTTGAGCGCGGCGAGCGCCTTCAGCCGCAGGAAGCCAGAAAGACGCGTGGTGGTGACCTCGAGCGGCCAGGCGAGCTCGGGGCGCACGCGGGCAAGCGCCCAGCGCCCGAGCCGCGGCGGCAGCAGGCCCAGCACCTCCTCCGGTCCCGGCTTCAGATATTCCGTCACGTCGACGATGTCGCCCGGCCGCGCTCCTGCTTCGCGGGCGATGCGGTTCAGGCGCGCATCACGCAACTTGAGCTGGGCGACGCGGACCACATCCTCAACGCTCATGCGCAGCGCCAGATGGCGGGCAAGCTCGCGGATGAAGGCGCCGTCGGCGCCCGGCCGGTTGACGAAGCGGAGCACCCGGCCGAGATAACGATCGGCGTAGGCCTCATCCTGGTAGTCTGTGAGGCGCCGAATGCCTTCGGCCACTACCGCGCGAGCCTCGGACGGAATCCCCTCTCCCCACGCTTCAGTGGGGAGAGGGTCAGGGTGAGGGGCAGAAGCTTGCGCCGACGCTTGCGGCTTTCGCTCGCCCCGACCCTCTCCCCGCAGGCGGGGAGAGGGGAAAGAGGCAGACAGCCCGGCCTCGAAGGCGCCAAGGTTGGCGTCCACGGCCTTGCCTTGCGTGCGGATGGCGGCGCGGAAGGCATCGGCGCCGATCGGCAGCGCGCCCGATGCGGCCACCGCCCCCAGCAGCACGGCATTGAGCGGGCCGCCGGCCGCGGCCGCCACGGCCGCGAAGTCGGCGAGCACGAGGTGGCGGGAGAAACGCTGCGCCAGTGCGATCATGCGCTCCGCGTCGAGCCGGCCGTCGCCCGCGGCCGCCTTCTCGTCGATGGTGAAGACGCGGGCCGAAGAAGCTATGAGCAAGGTGCGGTCGGGCGTGACGTAGCCGGCAGCGACGGCGCGCGTCGCCTCGAGCAGCTCGCTCGCCACCACCAGGTCGACCTCGCCCGGCGCCGCGTTGAGGGCCAGCACCGGGCGCCGTCCCTCGCTCGCATGGCGCGCACCGGCCCCCGGGACGATCTCGAGATAGTAGGTGGTGGCACCGGTGCGCTGGGCGACGCCGGGGATCGACGTGCCTTGCACGAAATGTCCGGCCGCGATGGCGCCGGCATGCAGCCAGGAGGCGAGCACCCCTCCGCCCTCGCCGCCGAGCGCGGCAATCAGCACCTTGATGGGAACCGGCGCCGACACGAGCGTCACTCCGCCGCGGCGAGCGCCGGTGCCCGGCCGCGCCGGCCACCCAGGAGGCGTATCAGCGCGAGCGAGGCGCGCCGCTTGAGCCGGTCCCACCGCCCGGGATTCTGGATGACGTCGATGCGGGCGAACGACGGGCACAGCTGGGCGGCGTGCGCCACCTCCCCGCACAGGCCGCAGCCGACGCAGTCGTTGTCGACATGCGCGACCGGATCGGTGCGCAGCGGGTCCTCGTTGGGCTTGACGGTCAGCGACGGGCAGCCGGAGAGGCGGATGCAGGAATGATCGCCCGTGCACACCTCGGGATCGACCCAGAAGCGCGTGCGCACAACGCGCTCGCCGGCCGCCACCTTGCGCGCCATCTCGGGCCGGATGCGGCGCTGGCGGGCGAGCTGGCACTCGCCGTCGGCAATGATCACCTTGAGGCCCTTGGCCGGCGTGCGCAGGGCCTCGCGCAGCGCGGCGGCCACGCCGGCGACGCCGTAGGTGCGCACGCGCCTGATCCAGCCCACGCCGAGGCTCCTCGAGACGGCCTCGATGTCGAGGCCCTTGCCACGGCCCTCGCTCTCCTCCTTGGAGGAGAGGATGTCCTGCTGGCCGGTGGCGGAGGAGTAGCCGTTGTTCATGACCACCAGCACCGAGTCGTCCTTGTTGAAGACGGAGCCGGCGACGCCGGTGATGAGACCGTTGTGCCAGAAGCCGCCGTCGCCCATGACGCTGACCGGCCGCTTCGCCTGCGTCCCCGACACGGCGGCGGCGGAGGCGAGCGACATGCCGTAGCCCAGAATCGAGTTGCCCTGGCTGAAGGGAGCGAAGGTGGCGAACGAGTGACAGCCGATGTCGGCGGCGACATGCACCGGCCCGGTCTCCTGCCGCAACAGCTTCATGGCGGAGAACACCGGCCGCTCGGGGCAACCGGTGCAGAAGGTCGGCGGCCGCGGCGGCAGCGGTGCACCCAGCGCCTCGTCGACCTCGGCGCGCTGCCGCTCGACGCCCGCGATCCATCGCTCGAGGGCCGGCGCGGGGCGGCCGTGGCGCGCGAGAAAGGCGGCGAGCCCCTTGCCCACGACGAGCGGGGTGTACTCGCCCGCCATCGGCAGCACGTCCTTGCCGCTGAGCGCCACCTGCAGGTCGGCCTTGCGCAGGATCTGCCCGATCGCCTGCTCGATGAAGTCGGGGCCCCCCTCCTCCACCACCAGCACGCCGCGCTTGCCGGCGCAGAAGCGGGTGATCTCCTCCGGCACCAGCGGGTGGACGACGTTGAGCACCAGCATCGGCACGCGCACGTTGCCGTCGAGGTCGCTCGAGCCGGCCAGCGCCAGCCGGCCGTTGAGCACGTTGAAGAGTCCGCCCTGCACGATGATGCCGATGTCGCCCTCGGCAGGTCCCAGCCGCTCGTTGAGCGCATTGTCGAGGATGAAGCGGCGCGCGGCCGGCAGCCGCCGCTCCATCTTGTCGGCCTCCTGGCGGAAGGTGGCGGGCGGATGGCTCAGCCGGTCGTAGTCGAAGCGGGCAGGCGGCAGGCGGTTGCGCGTCGAGTGCGCCGCCGCCACGTTGTCCTTGGGCCGGAAGCTGCCGAACATGTGGCAGGCGCGGATGCGCAGCTCGAGCATCACCGGCGTGCTGGAAGCCTCCGACAGCTCGAAGCCCTTCTCCACCGCGTTGACCAGGGTGGGCAGGTCGGGGCGCGGATCGATGAGCCACAGCGACGACTTCACGGCGAAGGCATGGCTGCGCTCCTGGATGACGCTGGCGCCCTCGCCGTAGTCCTCGCCGACGATGATGAGCGCGCCGCCCTGCACGCCGGGCGAGGCGAGGTTGGAGAGAGCATCGGCGGCGACATTGGTGCCGACGATCGACTTCCAGGTGACGGCGCCGCGCAGCGGGTAGTTGATGGAGGCTGCCAGCATGGCCGCCGCCGCGGCCTCGTTGGTGCAGGTCTCCAGATGAATGCCGAGCTCGGCGAGCAGGTCCTGCGACTGCACCAGCACGTCGAGCAGGTGGCTCACCGGCGCACCCTGATAGCCGCCGACATACGCCACGCCCGACTGCAGCAGCGCTTTGGTGACGGCCAGGATGCCCTCGCCGTAGAAGGTGCTCCCCGCCCCGAGGCGCAGGCTCTCGATTTCCCTGGCGAACGAGACCTCAGCCATGGCTGTCATCCAGAGTGGAGCGCACAGCCACCAGCGGCTTCTCCACCGGTTTCTGGATCCCGGATATTTCGCTGGCGCGAAATTCCGGGATGACACCGGATTGTCGCATCAGCACCATCACCCAAGCTCCACCATGATCTTGCGCAACAGGCGCAGGAGCCTGGGCCGGTCGCGGGCGCCGACGATGCGGTCGAGGTTGCGGTCGTGACGCGAGGCGCACTCTGTCAGGCGCTCGAGCATCGCTTCCCCGGCCGGGGTCAGGCTCAGGTGGTAGCTGCGCCGGTCGCTCTCCAAACGATGACGGACGATGAGGCCGCGGCGCTTGAGGTCGCGCAGGGCGGGCGTCAAGGTCGACTTGTCGCGCCCGGCGGCCCGGCTCAGCACCGTCTGGCTGATGCCCGGATTGCGGCCGATCAGCGTGAGCAGGGCGAAGCGCCCGGGCGGCAGGTCCACCTCGCCCACCTCGCGCGCGAAGGCCGCGAACGAGGCGATTTGCGCCATGCGCAGATGAAAGCCGATCCAATCCGCCAACGGACCGTAATCGATTCCGGCAATGCGCGGATCGGGCGCCGCCCGAGGTCGCGCACCGGCGCGGCGGCGGACCGCCGCGCCATCAGGCTTGCCGGTGAGCGATGGCGGTTGCGCCACGTCGTCGCCTCTCCGATTTTCATCTCCCCGATGCAGCACTCTGGCCGTTCATCCGCGGTCTGCCAAGGGGATGCGAGATAGTTTTATATCCGACCAAATTTCTTTACAAGTTCGGCGAACTGGGGCTCAATTGCGGCAACCCGAGCACCGGACGACGCCCTGTTCGCCGGCAGCAAAACAATCGAGGAGGAGGAGGATGCGCTCTCGTCTCGCACACGTCACGTCTCCATGCCGCGCGTTCGGTTTGCTCCTGGGGCTGTCCGCTGCGCTGGCGACCGGCGCAATGGACGCGCCCGCCGCCGCACAAGACAAGCCCATCCACCTCAAGCTGTCGCACTGGGTGCCGCCGTCACATCCGCTGCAGAAGGCGCTGGAGGACTGGGGCAGCTCGATCCAGAAGGCCACCAACGGCACCGTGACGTTCACCGTCTTCCCGGCCCAGCAGCTGGGCAAGGCCTTCGATCACTACGACATGGCGCGCGACGGCATCGCCGACGTCACCTACGTCAGTCCCGGCTACCAGCCCGGCCGCTTTCCCATCATCGACGCCGGCAACCTGCCCTTCATGATGTCCAACGCCAAGGGCGGCTCGCAGGCGCTCGACGAGTGGTACCGCAAGTATGCCCCGACCGAGATGAAGGACGTGAAGTTCTGCCTCGCCTTCGTGCACGACTACGGCTCGTTCCACTCCAGATCCAAGAAGATCATGGTGCCGGCCGACATCAAGGGCATGAAGATCCGCCCCGCGCACGCCACCATCGCCACGCTGGTGACGACGCTCGGCGGCAGCAACGTGCCGGGCGCGGCACCCGAGGTGCGCGACCTCATGGAGAAGGGCGTGGCGGAAGCCGTCACGTTCCCCTGGGGCTCGATCCCGCTGTTCGGCATCGACAAGGTGACCAAGTACCACATGAACACGCCGCTCTACGTGACGGCGTTCGTGTGGATCATGAACAAGGCCAAGTACGAGCAGATGTCGGCCGCGCAGAAGAAGGCCGTCGACGATCACTGCACCAACGAGTGGGCGCTCAGGGTGGCCGCGCCGTGGGCCGACTTCGAGCGGGCCGGCGTGGCGAAGCTCTCGGCCGATACCGCCAACCGCGAGGTCTACACCATCTCCAACGAGCAGCTCGCCGAGTGGAAGAAGGCGGCCGAGCCGGTGGTGAAGGCCTGGGCCGACAACGTACGCAAGGCCGGCGGCGACCCCGATGCGATCATGGCCGACCTCAAGGCCACGCTCGCCAGGCACAACTCGGCGTATTGATGCCGGCAAGAGGGTCAGACCACTCGCGCTCGCGGTGCTTGCGACGCGATGGCCGCAGGCGAGGGATCTGACCCGCCTTCGTGAGGGGGCGCATGCAGCCCAGCACCATGGACCGCTTCATCAACGGCATCGAGCTGGTGGCCGCGGTGTTCGTCGGCATCGTCTGCACCGACGTGTTCGTCTCGGTGCTGCTGCGCTACTTCTTCAGCATCGACATCCCCGACAGCTACAATTTCGGCCAGCTGCTGCTCGGCATCCTGATCTTCTGGGGCATCGCCGCCACCTCCTACCGTGGCACCCACATCACCGTCGACCTGGTGTGGGGGAACGTGGGGCCGCGCTGGCAGCGCGCCATCGACGTGTTCGCCACACTCGTCATGCTGTTCGTGGTGACGGTGCAGACCTGGACGCTGCTCGACAAGACCACGAGCACCTGGGCCGACAACCTGCAGACGTCGGACCTGCGTCTGCCCTTTTGGCCCTTCTATGCGGTCGCCTGGGTGGGCGACGTGTCGGCCGTCATCCTGATCGCCGTGCGCACCTGGCGGCTGATCTTCCGCCCCGACCTGATGCCGTCGGGCTACCAGATCAAGCCGGTCGACTGAGGCCCCGTCGATGAGCAGCGATGCCGTCGCCGTCGTCGGCTTCATCGCCCTCTTCGTGCTGATGCTGCTGCGTGTTCCCGTCGGCATGGCGATGGGGCTCGTCGGCGTGGCGGGCTTCGGCTACCTCACGGGCAGCGGGCCCGCGCTCAAGATCGTCGGCCACACGTCGATGCGCACGGTGACGGACTGGAATTTCGCCGTCATCCCGCTGTTCCTGCTGATGGGCTCGTTCGCCACCACCTCGGGCATGAGCCGCGAGCTGTTCCGCGCCGCCAACGCCTTCCTCGGGCATCTGCGCGGCGGGCTCGGGATCGCCACCATCGCCGCCTGCGGCGGCTTTGCCGCCATCTGCGGCTCCTCGGTCGCCACGGCGGCGACCTTTTCGCGCGTGGCCTACCCGGAGATGCGCCGCTTCGGTTATCCGCAGAGCTTCGCCACCGGCGTCATCGCCGCCGGCGGTACGCTCGGCATCATGATCCCGCCCTCCACGGTGCTCGCCGTCTACGGGCTCATCACCGAGCAGGACATCGGCAAGCTGTTCGTTGCCGGCATCGTGCCGGGCACCGTCGCCGTCCTCATGTACATGGCCACGA
This sequence comes from Hyphomicrobiaceae bacterium, assembly GCA_035652635.1. Lineage (GTDB taxonomy): Bacteria > Pseudomonadota > Alphaproteobacteria > Rhizobiales > Hyphomicrobiaceae > AWTP1-13. The sequence goes on from DASRDL010000378.1 coordinate 6,647, forward strand.
TCGCCGTCATCGGCCGCGCGCGGCCCGGCTACTTGCCGGCCGGGGCGAGCGCCACCTGGGCGGAGAGGCGCACCAGCCTGCGCGACATCTGGGCGACGCTGCTGCTCTTCGTGTTCGTGATCGGCGGCATCTACGGCGGCCTGTTCACGGCGACCGAGGCGGCCGGCATGGGGGCGGCCGGCGCCTTCCTCCTCGGCATCGTCCGGCGGCGGCTGTCACGGCAGGACATTCGCCGCTCGCTGCTCGAGGCCACCCGCACCACCGCCGCCGTCTTCACGGTGCTGATCGGCGCCATCCTGTTCGGCTACTTCCTCACCATCACCCAGACCCCGCAGAAGGTGACGGAGTTCCTGACCGGCCTGGGACTCGGCCGCTACGGCGTGCTGGCTGTCGTCATGGCGATGTATCTCGTGCTCGGGTGCCTGATGGACGCGCTCGCCATGATCATACTGACCGTGCCCATCATCTTCCCCGTCATCAAGCAGCTGGGCTTCGATCCGATCTGGTTCGGCGTCATCATCGTCATGACGGTGGAGCTGGGCCTCATCCATCCGCCGGTGGGCATGAATATCTTCGTCATCAAGAGCGTGGTGGAGGACGTGAAGATCTCCACCATCTTCTACGGCGTGCTGCCTTTCATCCTGACCGACATCGTCCGCCTCGTCCTGCTCATCGCCTTTCCGGTGCTGGCGCTCTGGCTGCCCTCCAAGATGTAGGCCACTGACGGCTGGCTGCCGGCCCGGCGCATCGCTATGACATATCCATGAGAAGCGCCCGTCCGAGACCTCCGAAAGCAGCCCAGCCGGCGGCCAGGCGGACGATCGACTTCGACGAGCTGCCGACCTACGTCGGCTACCAGGTGCGGCGCACGCAGGCCAAGATCTTCGCCGACTTCGAGTCGACGCTGGCCGCCGTCGACTTCACGCCCGGCTCCTTCGGCGTGCTGACCCTGATCCGCGCCAACCCCGGCATCACACAGGTGGAGCTCGCCGCCGCGTTCGGCGTCGACAAGTCGACCATGAGCCCCGTCATCTTCCGCCTCGAGAAGCGGGGGCTGGTGCGCCGCCAGGTGCTGGCGAGCGACCGGCGCTATCACGCGCTCTATCTGGAGCCCTCCGCCGAGCCGCAGTTCCTGGCTGCGCGCGAGAAGATCCGTGCTTTCGAGGCCAGTGTCGCAGCGCGGCTCTCCAAGCCGGAGCAGCGGGAGCTGTCGCGGCTGCTGGCGAAGCTGCAGGGCGGAAGCGACGGCTCGTCCTGAGGCTCGGCAGGTTGATTGCCATTGGCTGCCGCTATCGAGCACCGGGGCGAGGAGGCCATTGACATGTTCTTCTTTTGTTCTTAGACTGCACTCCTCGTTCAAATCACCCAATCGCTCCGGGCAAGTCTCTGAATTTCCATGCGTTCTGTGCAAGACAAGCCTCGTATGCGTGCCCCGGACAACCGCCTCCCTTGGAGAACGGGCCAAGGTGAGGCAGCCTGCGACATCGCCTATGGGGTCAGGCCCTCCTGCTCTGCCGGTGACCGAGAGGTAGCGTACCCAGGGTCTGGCCCCATTCCTCTCCCCGCACCGGCCGCCGACGCGTTGCGGCAACATCGCATCTCCGCACTGCGCCGTTGCGTTGCGCGGCTCGAGCGAGCGGCACACTCCGCACCGCCGGCCTCCCTGGCGCTCGGGCTTGCGGACACGCCTGCGGACCCAGCCGGCCTCCGCCTCGTCTGCGGCGCCCTCAACGAGATCGCCCCTGCCGCCCACGCAGACACGGCCGCCGCGTTCGGCTTCGTCACTGCCGCGATGGCCGGTGCACTGGCTGTCCGACCCGGCCCGGCCATGCTCGTCGCCTCGCGGCGCTCGCTCGCCGATTTCGGCGCACCCTATGGCCACGGGCTCGCCCGCCTCGGACTCGACGTCGGCCGCCTGCTGCTCGTCGCCACCCGCAGCGACAAGGATGCGCTGTGGGCGCTGGAGGAGGCGCTGCGGTCGGGCTCGCGGCCGGCGATGGTCGCCGGCGTCCTGGCAGGCGGGCTCGACCTCACCTCGAGCCGCCGGCTGAACCTTGCCGCCGCCTCCCAGGGCACACCGCTGGCACTGCTGCGCCCACCTGCCGCGGCAGGGGTGACGGCCGCCGTCGCGCGCTGGCGCATCGCCTCCGCACCGGCGGCGCGCGATGCCTTCGGCGCGCTGACAGGTGCGCGCTGGCGCGTGGCGCTGGAGCGCTGCCGCAACGGACATACCGGAGAGTGGCTTCTCGAGTGGGATCATGTCGCGCATCGTTTCCGTCTGGTTGAGAGCGTGGCCGATCGCGCGCCTCATGCTGTCGCGCGCGTCGGCCTCGGCCGCACCGGTTGACCGGCGCCGGCCCCTGGTGCTGGCCGCTCCCGGCAAAGGCGGCGCGCGCATAACCGCCCTCAATGCGTCAGCGCGGCGCGCCGGCCTCGCCGAGGGGGAGCTGCTCTCCAACGCCCGCTCCAAGGTGCTTGACCTCGAGGTGCGCGACGCCGATCCCGCCGCCGACGCCGCCGCGCTGCGCCGGCTGGCACTGTGGTGCCTGCGCTATGCGCCCGTCGTCGCGCCCTGGGACGAAAGGAGCGGCGCCGACGGCCTGTTCATCGACATCACCGGCTGCGCCCACCTCCTCGGCGGCGAGGAGCGGCTCCTGGCCGATCTCGAGGCCAGGCTGCGGGGGTTCGGTCTCGCACCGCGCCTGGCCATCGCCGGCACGGCCGGTGCCGCCTGGGGCCTCGCCCGCCACGGAGAGGGCGAACGCCGCATCGTCGCCCCGGGCAGCGAGCGGGCGGCGCTGCAGGCCCTGCCGCTCTCCGCCCTGCGGCTCTCGCCCGACGCGCAACAGCTGCTGCGTCGGCTCGGGCTGCGCACCATCGGCGAGGTGATGGACCAGCCGCGCGCGCCGTTCGCCGCGCGCTTCCAGCCGGAGCTGCTGCTGCGTCTGGACCAGGCGTTGGGGCGCGCGCCGGAGCCGCTCGTCCCCGTCGTCGCGCCGCCCGTCTACCGCGCGCAGGCCGCGTTCCCCGAGCCGATCATGACGCACGAGCATGTGCTCGAGGCGGCAAGCCGGCTGCTCGAGGCGCTGGCTGCGGATCTGGCGCGCGCCGACGTCGGCGCCCGCCTCGTGCGGCTTTTGCTGTTCCAGGTCGACGGTGGAACGCTGTCGCTGGACTTGGGGCTGGCCGCGCCGAGCCGGGACGCGGAGCACATCGCCCAGCTGATCGGCCTGCGCCTCCATCGCTTGGGCAACGAGCTTGCAACCGACTTCGGCTTCGAGGCGGCAGCCGTCGACGTGCTCGCCGCCGAGAGCCTTCCCGAGCGGCAGCGGCCTCTTGCCGTCATCGATGATGCCAGCCCACCCGAAGAGCTCGCCCGCCTGGTCGACCGGCTGCAGCAGCGCCTGGGCGCCGGCGCCGTGCGCTGCCTCCATCCCGTGCAGAGCCACATCCCCGAGCGCGCCATGCGTGCCGCTTCTCCCTCTCCCCGCTTGCGGGGAGAGGGCCGGGGTGAAGGGCAGAAGAACACGCGCCGCTCGCTTGCGTCTGCCCCTCACCCCGACCCTCTCCCCATGCCTGAAGAGGCATGGGGAGAAGGAGCTTCACCGGCCGCCCGCCCGCTCCTGCTTCTGGAGCGGCCGGAGCCCGCCGACGTCCTGGCGGCGGTGCCCGACGGCCCGCCGCGCCAGTTCCGCTGGCGCGGCGCCCTCCACCAGGTGGCCGAGGCGCAGGGCCCGGAGCGCATCGCGCCCGAGTGGTGGCGCCGCACGGGCGAGGAGATGCGCGACTACTACGTGGTGGAGGACACGGCCGGGCGCCGCTTCTGGCTCTTCCGCGCCGGTCTCTACGATCGTCCCGGCGCCCCGCCGCAATGGTTCGTGCACGGGGTGCTCGCATGACCATTTCTCACCCGCCGTACGTGTCCCTGTCGCGACAATCAGGCACCGATCTTCTCCCGGGCTGCCTGAGCCAGGAAGGCAGAGCGCGTGAGGCCTCGCGCGGCGGCGGCCGAGTCGATGAGATCGACCAGGGCTTTGTCGAGCGAGATGTTGATCCGCACCGTCCGGCCGGCATCGGCGAGCAGGGGGACGGCGAACAGCACGGCCCCGGATTCAACGGATGCGGCGACGTCCTCGTCCCGCAGAATTTCGTCTATGGATCGTGCCGGGGCCACGCGTCGACCCGCGCTCTCGACCGCCTCCACGTGCTGGCGCAGCGCCGCGGCGGCATTCGACACAGCTTCGTCGATGGTCTCGCCCGCCGAGAAGCACCCTTCGACATCCGGGAACCACACGCCGAAAGCGCTGTCCGGCTCCTTCTCGATCACAGCCACGTAGTGCATCGGGGTCTCAGCTCGGTTGCGCAGCAAGGCAAGGGCGCCTCGTCAGGGTCGCCAGCCCGCCAGTTTGTAAATTCGACGCACGAGGCCCGTCGGGAGATCTCGCCTGGGATGCGTCACCGTGATGATTTCGCGTCGGTCCGGATGCTTGAACGTGTGGTGATCACCGTTGACCCGGTCGAGCTTCCAGCCGTCCTCCTCGAGCATTTGGATAAGCTTGCGGCTGTTCCTTTCCATCATTCGCGCACCCAAGACGTCGCCGAGAGGAGAATTCCCGACATCAGCAATTCCCGAGCGCGCGCGATGCATGCACGTCGATTTGTGTGTAAAATAGTAAGTAAAACCAGCAGGGTCAAGACACGATGACCGCCTTCGCCGAGCTGGTGGCGGCCACCAACTTCTCGTTCCTGCGCGGGGCCTCGCATCCGCACGAGATGGTCGCCCGGGCGGCGGAGCTCGGGCTTGCCGCCATCGGCATCGCCGACCGCAACACGCTGGCCGGGGTCGTGCGGGCGCATACCGCGGCCAAGGAGCACGGCATTCGGCTGCTGGTCGGCGCACGTCTCGTCACCGACGACGGCTTCGAGGCCGCCTGCTATCCCACCGACCGCACCGCCTACGGGCGGCTGTGCCGCCTGCTCACCGCCGGCAACCGCCGCGCCGTCAAGGGCCAGTGCCATTTCACGTTCGAAGAGCTCGCCGCCGCCGCCGAGGGCCAGGTGCTGATCGCCCTGCCGCCGCGGCGGATCACGGCGGTGTTCAGGGAGAAGCTGGACAGCCTCTCCCGCATCCCCGGCGCTCATGTCTACCTGGGCGCCGCCTTCGCCTACAGCGGCAGCGAGCGCACGCGCCTGGGTGAGCTCGACGCGCTCGCCCGGCACGCGCGCACGCCGCTCGTGGCCACCGCCGATGCCCTCTACCACCGCCCCGACCGCAAGCCGCTCGCCGATGTCATCACCTGCATCCGCGAGAAGTGCACCCTGGCCGAGGCCGGCTACCGGCTCGAGGCCAACGCCGAGCGCCACCTGAAGCCTGCCGCGGAGATGGCGCGCCTGTTCGCGCGCTACCCTGAGGCCGTCGCCCGCTCGCTCGAGATCGCCCGACGCATCCGCTTCAGCCTCGATGAGCTGGCCTACGAG
>DASRDL010000379.1:0-5118 GCA_035652635.1 Hyphomicrobiaceae bacterium
GAGCCGTAGTAGATGCCGGCCATCATGATGATGCCGGCCTCCGGCGTGGAGGAGAGCGTCACCGGCAGAAGCAGCGACATGGCGGAGACCGGGCCAATGCCGGGCAGCACGCCGACCAGCGTGCCGATGAAGACGCCGATGAAGCAGTAGAGCAGGTTGATCGGCTGCAGGGCGACGGCGAAGCCCTGGCCCAGTCCGGACAAGATATCCATCGGGCCGCTCCGCTAGCCGAGAATGCCGGCGAGCACGCCGGCCGGCAGTTGAATCTTGAGCCACTTCTCGAGCGCGACCCAGACGCCGAACGTGGCGGCCGCGGCGATGATCGGGGCCTGCCACCAGCCGACGGGATCGACGAACCACATGAGGACCAGAAGCAGCGCCAGCGTGCAGGGAATGAAGCCGATGGCTTCGAAGCCGGCGCCGTAGACGAGCAGGAGCGCGATGACGACGAGCACTTTCTGCCAGCGCGTCCCCTGCCAAAGCGAGCCGAGCGACGGACCCTCGGCGAGGAGCGACTGGGCGATGATGGCAAGCGCGAAGGCGCTGATGAGGACGCCGATCCAGAAGAAGGCGAAGCCTGAGCCCGGATCATGCAGCTGGCCGAGGCCCATGTCGCGGCCGGCCCAGGTCACGAACGCGCCGACGGCAAGCCAGAACAGGCCGCCCCAGAGATCGGAATTGCGGATCACGTGTCTTGCCTTCCGCAGGCGGAAGGCTCCCTTCGATGTTCGGACGTCGAGCCCGTGGTGGCGGTGTCCGAAGTTGTCCGGCCAGAGCCCGACGGAGGCCCTGGCCGTACTCTCGATGTTGCGGAGGGGGTCGGCCCAGCGTCCTACTGCGGCTTGACGAGGCCGATCTTCTCCAGCGCCGCCTTCTCCTCTGCGGCGAGCTTCGGCACGAAGGCCTGATAGTCCGCCGTGCTCAGATAGCGGCGCGTGAAGTCGAACTTCTCGAACAGCTCGGCGATTCTCGGCTCGTCGTAGGCCTTCTTGAAGGCATCGTGCAGCTTCTTGACGATGGCCGGGTCCATGCCCTTGGGACCGGCGAGGCCGAAGGGGGAATCGAACTCGTAGCTGTAGCCCAGCTCCTTGAGAGTCGGCGTGTCCGGCCATTTCTTGCTGCGCTCGCCGTTGAGCAGCAACAGCAGACGGAACTGACCCGACGCCACCATCGGCGCCCATGCCGGCGACTCCACCATCGCCATGACGTGGCCGCCGAGCACGTTGGCAATCGACTCGCCGCCGCCCTTGGTGGGGATATGGGTGAACTGCACGCCCGACTGGCGCGCCATCAGCTCCATGGCGATGGAGTTGGTGGTGGCCGGCCCGATGGTGGCGTAGGTGAACTTGCCAGGGTTGGCCTTGGCGAACTCGATCACGTCCGACCACTTCTTGAACGGACCGTCCGCCTTCACGGCGGCGCCAAGCGTATAGCCGCCGAGCTGGATGATGTAGGTGAAGTCCTTGACCGGATCGAACGTCACCTTCTGCAGATGCGGCACGCGGAACACGGGGATCGCGATCTGGCCGATGGTATAGCCGTCGGGCTTGGCGTTGCTCGCCATGGTGGCGGGCCCGAGCGTGGCGCTGCCGCCCGGCTTATTGTCGACCACCACCGGCTGCCCCAGATACTTGGAGGCGCTCTCGGCGATGCCCCGGAACAGCAGATCGGCAGTCACGCCGGCCTGGAACGGCACGATGAGGGTGACCGGCTTCGACGGAAAGGCATCGGCGGATTCGGCGCCGGCCGGCGCCAGGGAGCCCACGAGAGCCGCGGCAGCCACCGCGGCGGAAAGCAACAGTCGCACGCGCATAATTTCCTTCCTCCCTGACCATGTCTTGTGTTGCCGGCATCGGTCGGTGCCAGTGCCCGCCGGCATCGTACTATTGCATGGCCGCAATTGTCGACGACGGAGCATCGTCGACGGAACATTGTGCCGGAGGTGGAGGCGACGGCTTCAGGCGGCGGAGGGCTGGGCGATGGGCGTCTGCCACGCGTCGTAGCCGTAGACCCAGGAGGGGTCGGTCGCCTGCTTGCCCCAGGTGTTCTGGCGCGAGGTGAGCTGGACGCGCGCGGTGCGCTCCAGCCGCGTCGCCTGATAGCTGCGGAACGCCGTGGCAATGTCGCCGATCTCGGCCAGGCAGCGGGAGAGGACGGCGGCGTCCTCGAGCGCATTGGCCGCACCCTGGGCCATGTAGGGCGTCATCGGGTGGCAGGCGTCGCCCAAGAGCGCGATCGGCCCGTCGGTCCAGCGCGGCAGCGGATCGCGCTCGAACAGCGCCCACTTGTGCACGGCCGGGCAGGCGTCGAGCACCTTCTGCACGTCGGCGTGGAAGCCGGCCAGCGCCCGGCGCACCTCTCCCATCTCGCCTCGCGTCGACCAGGACTCCACGTCCCAGTCCGGGTCCGGCACGCTGGTGACGAAGTAGACCTCCTCGGCGCGGCGGTCGACGGGATAGATGACGATGTGCCGGTCCGGCCCCCACCACTTGGTGCAGTTGTCGACCCTGAAGCCGCCCATCAGCGCCATGGGGAAGACGGTGCGGTGCGCGACGCGGCCGGTGAACCTGGGCCGCTCCTTGCCGAGCAGGGTCTCGCGCACGAGCGAGTGCACGCCGTCCGCGCCGACTACCGCATCGGCCGAGGCCGAGCTGCCGTCGGCAAAGCGCAGGGCGACGCCCGAGCCGCTGCGATCGAGGCCGACGAGCTTCTTGTCGAAGGCGATCAGATTCTGCGGCACGGCCGAATGGAGCGCGGCGTGCAGGTCGCCGCGATGCATGAGGAGATACGGCGCGCCGTAGCGCTTCTCCGCCTCGGGCCCGAACGTCAGCTCGGACAGGTACTCGCCCGTATCCCACACGCGCGCCATCCACGAGCGGGGTGCGAACGCCTGCTGGCGCAGACGTTCCTCGAGCCCCAGCGCGCGCAGCACGCGCACCGCGTTGGGGCTCATCTGGATGCCGGCGCCCAGGCGATGGAACTCCTTGGCCTGCTCGTAGACGGTGACGCGCATGCCCCGGTGCGCCAGCAGCCCGGCGAGTGCCAGTCCGCCGATGCCGGCGCCAATGATGGCGATCTGTGGCCCCTTGCTCATGCGCAGTCCCCGGCCATGGTCGTGATGCTCCCTCTCCTCGTATCAGCCGAGCCGTCCGCGCGCCGCCACCGGCAGCACGTCCACGATCCTCTCGCCGCGCACGGCGATCAGCCGGTCGACCATGTTGACCACCACGCACACGTGGTTGGGGATGACGCGCACCACCTCGCCGACGAGGGGGCGGGCATTGCTGCGCGACAGGTCGAGGAAGCCGTGCTCCTCGGCGAAGGCGGCGATCCTGGCCTGCGGATACTCCAGGATCAGCCCGAAGCCGTCATTGAGAGCGCCGGTGTCGGCAGTGAGCGTCTTGGAGCCGGCATCGAGGATGCCGCGCTCCGGCGCGGCGCGGCTCACCACAGTGGTGTAGACGCTGAGCGCACAGTCGTCGGGGCCGGCTGCGCCGCAGGCCAGCATCATGCGGTCGTTGAAGATGTAGGTGCCGGCGCGGTGCTCGGTGGCGCCCTCGAGCCGGCCGACGTTGGCGAGATTGGGCGTACCGCCGGTGGAGACGATGCCGGGCTCGAGCCCGAGCGCGCGCACGCCCGCGAGCGCCTCGTCGTAGAAGCGCTGGGTCTGGGGCCACGATGTCTCGGTGGGGTAGAACAGGAATCCGGCGAAGCTGAGCCGCGGCTCGGCCTTGACGAGGCGCGCGAGCTCCACTGCCTCCTTGGGGGTTTCCACGCCGGCGCGCCTGCGCCCGGTATCGCACTCGATCACCACGCCCAGGGGACGCCCGGCGATGTCGGCAGCCTGCGGCAGACCGGCGATCACCGTGGGATTGTCGGCGGCGACGGTGACATTGGCACGCGCGAGCAGCCGGCCGAGCCGGCCCATTTTTTCGGTACCCAGCAGGTTGTAGCTGATCAGGATGTCGTCGAGACCGCCGTCGGCCATCACCTCGGCCTCGCCGAGCTTCTGGCAGGTGATGCCGCGCGCGCCGGCCGCTTGCTGCATCTTTGCCAGAACCGGGCTCTTGTGCGTCTTGATGTGCGGGCGGTTGGCGACGCCCGCCCGATCGCACAGCGCCTGCACGCGGGCGATGTTGCGCTCCACCCTGTCGAGGTCGATGACGACGGCAGGCGTGCCGAACTCGCCGGCGATCTGGCTCTTGAGTGTGTCGATGCTCATGGCCCTCACGTGACGCGGGTGCAACGGTGAGATGGCACGATAGTGCCTTCGCGCCGCCACATCTGCAATCGGCTGATATCGGCGATCCGCATCGAAACCGTAGCGGCGTGGCTCACCAGGCGATCTCGAGGATCTCCTTGACGTCCTCCACGGTCCTGATCGGCCGGGGGTTGACCTGCACGGGGTGGTAGCTCAGCGCCCGGCGGGCGATCTCGTCGAGGTTCTCGCGCTTGATGCCGACGCCGCGCAAGGTGGTCGGCTGGTCGAGGCCCGACACCAGCTCGCGCACGAGCTCCCACGCCGGGCGATCCGGCGCGCCCATGGCCGCCGACAGCGCCTTCTGCCGCTCGGCGTTGACGGCCGCGTTCCACTTCAGGACCGCGTGCAGCATCACGCACGAGGTATGTCCGTGCGGCACGCCGAAGGTGGCACCCAGGGCATAGCCGATGCCATGGCTCGCTCCCGTGGGCACCCCGGAGGCCGACGGCGCGATCGCCTGCCACATGCCGATCTGCGCCTCGAGGCGGGCGCCCAGGTCCTGCGGATTGCGCTTGATGGCCGGCAGCGCCCGCGTGAGCAGCTTCAAGCCCTGCAGCGAGAGCGCCTCGGTGGCGAGGCTCGCCTTGGGGTTGCAGAAGTTCTCGACCGCGTGGTCCACCGAGCGGATGCCGGTGCAGTAGAGCAGCCAGTCGGGTGTGTCGAGCGTGGCCGCGGGGTCGAGGATCACCACGCGCGGGGCGAACAGGCGGTGGCGAAACGACTGCTTGGTGTTGGTGGCCGACTGGGTGATGCCGGCGTTCTCCGTGAACTCGGAGGCCGACAGCGTGGTGGAGACGGCGATCATGCGCACCGGGTCGGCCGGCGGCGTCACCGGCGACTGTTTGGTGCGCTCGAAG
>DASRDL010000380.1:0-6793 GCA_035652635.1 Hyphomicrobiaceae bacterium
GTGGCGAAGGCCGATGCGCCCGTCACCGCGCGCCTGAAGGCGGCCGGCGGCATCCTCATGGGCAAGCTCTCCACCCACGAGTTCGCCATCGGCGGCCCGTCCTTCGACCTGCCGTGGCCTCCGGCCGTCAACCCGTGGGGCGGCAGGCATTTCCCCGGCGGCTCGTCGAGCGGCTCGGGCGTGGCGCTGGCCGCCGGCATGCTGCCCGCCGCGCTCGGCACCGACACCGGCGGCTCGATCCGCAATCCCGCCTCCATGTGTGCCATCACCGGCCTGAAGCCGACCTACGGCCGCGTCAGCCGCCGTGGCGTGATCCCGCTCGCCTACTCGCTCGACCACGTCGGGCCCATGACCCGCACGGTGCGCGACAACGCTCTGCTCTTGCAGCTCATCGCCGGCCACGACCCGCAGGACCCCGGCAGCGCCGACGTGGAGGTGCCGGACTACTCCGCCGGGCTCGACATGGGCGTCAAGGGCCTCACCATCGGCCTCGTGCGTCATTTCTACGCCGAGGACATGGAGGCCAACCCCGAGCAGGCGCGGGCCGTCGACAACGCAGCGGAGGTGCTGCGCGGCCTCGGCGCCCAGGTGCGCGAGATCAGGCTCGCCCGCCTGCAGGACTATGCCACCTGCAACCGCATCATCATCCGCTGCGAGGCCTTCGCCATTCACCGGCGCTGGCTGGCCGAGCGGCCCGGCGACTACGGCGATCTCGCCCGCCAGCGCATCCTCGACGGTGCCGCCGTCAGTGCGGCCGACTACATCGACGCGCTGCGGCTGCGGTCGCGGCTGACGCGGCAGACGCTCGCGGCCTTCGCCGGACTCGATGCGGCGCTGACCGTCTCCAGCTTGGACCCGCCCTGCCCGATCGACGACGCCGAGGCGTGTGCCCGCATGTACCCGCGCCAGGCGCGCCAGCCGTTCAACGTCACCGGTCAGCCGGCCATCGCCATCCCGGCCGGGTTCACCACCGACGGCCTGCCGCTGTCGCTGCAGCTCGTCGGCCACCCCTGGCAGGAGGCGATGCTCTACCGCATCGCCCACGCCTACGAGCAGGCCACCCGCTGGACCGACCGCCACCCGCCCGGCCTGTAATTGTCATCCCGGGCGAGGCGAAGCCGAGACCCGGGACCTCGAGCGACAAAGTGATCGCTTCCCATGAGGCCCCGGGGCCGGATTTCTCGCTTCGCGATATTCGGGCATGGCCGGGCGGCGAGCGCTTACGCCGTCACGGCCCCGCCCTGGCCGATGCGGCGCCCGGCCAGCGCCAGCACGATGAAGCTCATCCCCGTGGACAGCAGGTTGATGCCGGCGAGCAGACCGATGGCCCAGGCCGCCGAGCTCGGCAGCTCGTAGGCGATGAGCACGCCCACGGCGATGGCGACGAGCCCGCTGAGCAGCAGCCAGACCCAGCCCTCGTGCGGGCGCACCCTCGTCGCCATCACCACCTCCAGCACGCCCTCGGCCAGGAACAGGGCCGCGAGCAGGATGGTGAGCGTGATGATGCCGGTGAAGGGCAGGAACGCGAGCCAGGCGCCGGCCACGATGTAGAGTGCGCCCACCAGCAGCCCCCAGAGGAATCCGCGCCACTGCTTGATCGAGAAGGCGTGGATCACGATGAGCACGCCGCTGACGAGGAAGATCCAGCCGAGCATGATCTTGGTGGCGATGGTGGAGAGCAGGGGAAAGAGGATCGCCACGGCGCCGGCGATGACGAGAACGATGCCGAGCGCCAGGAACCAGCCCCAGTTGTCGGCGATCTGCCGCCTCGCCTCGGCGACGGCGGCATTGATATCGGTTTGCGAGGTCTGCTCGGTCATGGGTCGTGCCTCCTCCGGTGAGAAATTTCGATCCGCACCCGGCAAGTCGCGTCACACACCCTGCAGGCGAAAGCTTCCTCGGCACGCGCTCGCGCCTGCCGAAGGGCCCGCTCACTCCGCCGCCATGCGCAGCCCCCCTTGTCGGTCGCCGAGCCGCTGGCGCACGAGATCGATGTGGCCGCGCAGGTCGTAGAGCAGGTTGGAGTAGTAGGTCGGCACGCGCAGGCGCCTGACATGGGTGTCGATACGGTCGAACTCGACGTGCATGGCGTCGGGGTCGTAGCTGGCCCCGCCGCGGTCGAGGCTGCGCTCCAGCGCCTTGAGCTGCCGGTACCAGTAGTTGATGCGGCGACGTACGAGCCAGACGTAGAGCGCCGGCACGATGCGCATCATCGGCAGAATCACGGCCAGCAGCGGGATGATCAGCACCAGCTTCGCCGCGTGCGCGCTGATGAACGAGGTGTAGGTGAACGGCACGCCCAGCCGGTAGTTGATCGGCGCCAGCTGCCGCAGCATGAAGGGAAGCTCGCCCGTCTTGTAGACCACGCGCGCCTCGTCCGGCACCTCGAACTCGGGATCGCTGGCGGACGGGAACTCGCCGGCGCGGTAGAACAGCACCGGATCGCCGTTCTTGTCGAAGCCGGACTTGGGGTTGTGCACGACGGCGTGGGCGAGCAGCGACACCAGCGCCGGCTGCATGTCCGGCCGCACGACGAGGGCCGCGGACGTCGACAGCAGCGTGATGTCGTCGGTCGGCAGCAGCGGATCGAACTCCACCGCCCCCTGGCGCAGGACGACCTTGGTCAGCGCCGGGAAGCGGTTGGTGTAGGCGTCGGCCTCGGGCGTGAAGTCCATGAGGCGGATGTTGGGCACGCGCAGGAGTTGCTGGATCTTGTCGGAGTCGGCCGGCACGACGATGATGCCGGCGTCCGCCTCGCCCGACTGCAGGGGCGACGCGTCGGCGGGCAGGTCCTCGCCGATGAACGTGGCCGTCTCGTTCTCGACCACGCCGTTGGCCTTCAGCAGCTGCCTGGCGATGCCGCGCGCTCCGCTGTCGAGCGTGCCGATCATGATGCGCTTGCCCTTGAGGTCGCGCAGGCTGGTGATGGGCAGGTCGCCGCGGGTGAACACCCAGACCGGCTCGTAGAACAGCCGCCCCACCGAGCGCAGCTTGGAGTATTCCGCGTGCCGGCCCTTCTGCTTCTCGGTGGCGAGCCGTCCCTGCAGGCTGCCGACGAGGTCGCCCTTGACGAAGGCCGCCGTGATGCCGGAGCTGTCGTCGGTCAGCGCCCTGAGCGTCAGCCGTCCTTCGAGCGGACGCACCCTCGTCTGTCCGTCCTTGCTCTTGAACTGCGTGCTGGTGCGCACCTCCACGTTGACGCCGTACTTGCGCAGCTCCTCCTTGTAGCGCTGGGCGAGCTCGGCATACTGCGCGCTGCCGGCGGCAATGACGATCTTGCCCTCGCGATCGAGCTGCTGCGAGTTGTGCACGACCGCCAGGCCGCCGATGCCGAGGCCGGCGGCGAGCACCGTCACCACGCTCGCCTTGGCGACATTCTGGTCCATGGTGCTCCCCCAATCCTGCCGGGCCGTCTGCCCGAAGACCCCAACCGGACGGCCGCCATGTCGCCATACCCTGATGGCGGCCCGGTGGCAAAGACGGCGTGCGCCGGCTGTGGCCTCCTGCCCCGCTCACGCCCTGCGCGCCAGGGCCTCCTCCAGGCCCGGAATATGGGCCGCCCCTTCGCGTACCTCGGGCCTGGCGCCAGCAAAATCGCGCCCGATCGGCTCCGGCGCGCCACCCAGATGCGCCGCCAGGAACGCCTCGGCTATGGCGAAGAAAGCGATGCGGTTTTCCGGCACCGCAAAACCGTGCCCCTCCTCGGGATAGAGCACGTAGGTGACGGGCAGGCCCTTGGCGCGCATGGCGGCGATGATCTGGTCGGACTCCGCCTGCTTGACGCGGGGATCGTTGGCGCCCTGGCCGATCAGCAGCGGACGGGCGATGGCGCCGGCCGAGTTGAGCGGCGAGCGCTCCTTCAGCAGGCTGCGTCCGGCCTCCGTGCGCGGATCGCCGACGCGACGGGCGAGGTTCTCGAAGAACGCCGCCCAGTAGGGCGGGATGGTCGCCAGGAGCGTCTCCAGATTGGAGGGACCGACGATGTCGACGCCGCAGCAGAACTTCTCCGGCGTGAAGGCGAGCCCGGCGAGCGTGGCATAGCCGCCGTAGGAGGCGCCCATGATGGCGATGCGGGCCGGGTCGGCGATGCCCTCGCGCACGGCCCAGTCCACCGCGTCGATCAGGTCGTGGTGCATCTTGCGGCCCCACTCCAGGTCGCCGGCGTTGACGAAGGCCTTGCCGAACCCGGTCGAGCCGCGGAAGTTCACCGCCAGCACGGCCCAGCCGCGGTTGGCCAGCCATTGATGGCTCGGATCGAAGCCGTAGCCGTCGCGCGCCCAGGGTCCGCCGTGCACCAGCAGTACCATCGGCAGCGGCGCGTCGGGCCGTGAGCCGGCGCCCACCGGCAGCGTCAGGTACGATGGCAGCTCGAGCCCATCGCGGGCGCGGATGACCTTGCCGTGCATCGGCGCCAGCGCATAGGCCTCGAGCTCCGGCCGCGTCGGGAAGAGCGCGGTGATCTCGCCGCTGGCGCGCTCGTAGAGGTGGTACGTGGTGGGCGTCTCCGCGGCGCCGGCGGTGACGATCCAGCGGCTGTCGTCGAGCGTGCGGTCGGCGACGCTGATGTCGCCCGGCAGCGCCGCATGCAGGCGCTTCAGGTCCGCGGCGACGCCCTCGTCGAGGGGGATCCAGTCGAGTCTGAGGTGCTCGGCCGCCGCGGCCTCGACCACGTACGTGCGCGGGTTCGTCAGAACGCGGCCGATGTCGGCCTTGGGGTGCTCGGCGAGCACCCGCTCGCTTCCCGTCTGCCAGTCGCGCGCAACCAGCGCCGCCTTGTCGCGGCCGATCGAGGAGAGCCAATAGAGGGTGCCGCCGTCGCGGGTGAAGCCCAGCGGGTGGGTGGTGAGGTCGTCCTCGTGCTCGATCACCATCAGCGGCTCCAGATCTCTGCCCGTCACGCGGTAGACGATCTGCCCGCCTTCCTTGTCGCGGGTCTTGAGCGCGAGCCGCGGGCGCAGCTGACGGTCCACCACGATCTCGGACAGCTCGCGGTCATTGGCGAACAGCAGCTCGCGCTCGCCGCTCGTGATGTCGATGCGGTAGAGATCGTGCCAGGCCTTGTTGCGGTGGTTGATGCCCACCGCCAGCACCTGCGGCTCATCGAGGCTCAGCGCCTGGACACGGGCGTTGACGCCGGGCAGCGGCGTGAGGTCGCGCGCCGGCCCGCCGCCGACCGGCACCGCATAGATGTGCCAGTCCTCGGTGCCGCCCTCGTCCTGGATGTAGATGAGGTGGGCGCTGGTCTTGGCCCAGGCATGGAAGCGGATGCCGCGCTTGGCGTCGTCGGTGACGGCGCGGGCAGCCCCCATGTCGCCGGTCGGCGCCACCCAGATGTTGAGCACCCCGTCCTTGGGCGCGAGCCAGGACAGCCATCGCCCGTCCGGCGAGATCTGCCCCTGTGCCCGGGTCGGATTGCCGAACAGCCTGGTGCGGGGGATCAGGGGCGCTGTCATGCTGTTGTCCTAAGGGGCGAGGTCGTGGATGCTGGCAGGCCGCCGGCAGAGCGCTATGCTGCCTGCCGGACAACGGCCGAAGGGCGCCGGGAGTTCATGACGGCACGACAAGTTCTCGCCCTTGCATTTGGCATCCTGATGGTGGGAGCGACGCCTGTGGATTCTTTCGACTTGCAGGGCCACCGCGGCGCGCGCGGGCTGGTGCCGGAGAACACGCTCGCCGCCTTCGCCAAGGCGCTCGAGATCGGCGTGACCACGCTCGAGACCGACCTTGCCGTCACCAAGGACGGCGTGCTGGTGCTCTCCCACGATCCCACCCTCAATCCCGATATCGTGCGCGGCCCCGACGGGGTGTGGCTCACGCCCCCGCGCCTTGCCATCCGCGCCCTGACGCTCGCCGAGCTGCAGCGCTATGACGTCGGCCGCATCAACCCGGCGAGCCGGTACGCGCAGACCTTCTCGCGCCAGCAGCCGGTCGACGGCGCGCGCATCCCCACCCTCGCCTCCCTGTTCGAGCTGGCGGCCAGGTCTGGCAAGGCCGTGCGCTTCAACATCGAGACCAAGCTGTCGCCCGACAAGCCGGCCGAGACGCCCGATGCCGAGACCTTCGCGCGCCTGGTGGTCGAGGCCGTGCGGGCCGCCGGCCTTGCCGCCAGGGTCACCATCCAGTCCTTCGACTGGCGCACGCTCATTGCCGCCAAGCGGCTGGCCCCCGAGATCGAGACCGTGTGCCTCACCGAGGAAAACACCCTGAAAGACAGGAATGAGGGCGGCAATCGCCGGCCCTCGCCGTGGCTGGCCGGCCTCGATCCGGTCGACTACGGCCGGTCCGCCCCCCGCCTCGCTGCGGCGACGGGCTGCGGCACATGGTCTCCCAATTTCCGCGAGCTGACGCCGGCCCTCGTCGCCGAGGCGCACGGGCTCGGCCTCAAGGTCGTGCCCTGGACCGTCAATGACCCCGCCGACCTCGCCCGCGTCATCGACATGGGCGTCGACGGCCTCATCACCGACTACCCCGACCGCGGCCGCGAGGCCGTGCGCCGAAAGGGCCTGCCGCTGCCCTGAGACGAGCCCCCGCCCGCTCCCGGCGGGCTCCTTCGCACGTGCGAATGCAAGCGCCGCAGGCCTGCTGCGCTGAAGCGCCGTCGAACCGCAATTGCCTGCACCGCCCGTCACAGCTATGCACTCCCGATGAATGTCGCGTCCGGAGCGAGCATGCCCCAAGCCGCCGCCACCGCCGTCCCGCAGCGCCGCAACGTAGCGGTGCTGGCGCTGGCGCAGGCCCTGTTCATGTCGGTGCAGGGCATGTCCGCGGCCACCACGCCGCTCGCCGGCCACAT
>DASRDL010000381.1:0-3621 GCA_035652635.1 Hyphomicrobiaceae bacterium
TCTTGGGGCGCCGGTCCCCGAGCATGCCGGCCTTGGCCTCGTCGAGGCTGGCCCCGGCGGCCGCCGTCTCCGACAGCGCAGCCTGCGCCTTCAGCTTGGCGCGCATGGCCGAGGCGCGCAGCTCCTGGCGGGCGGCCTCGGCATCGGCCGCGACGACCGCTTTCTGGCCGGCGGCAAGGTCGGGCTCGGCAGCGGCCAACGAGCGGCGCTCGGTCTGCAGCGCGTAGTCGGCAGCATCGAGGGAGGCTTCCTGCGGCTCCGCCCCCAGCGCCCGTGCTCCCGCGGCATAGGCTTCCGCCAGACGCTCGCTTTCGAGCTCGATGCCGTCGTGCTCGGAAGCCTCGTCGTCGTCCGGCGCCGGCTCGACCCTGGCCGCCGGTATGGCATCCATCCGCTCGGCGAGGCGCGTGAGCGTGCCCTCGATGGTGGTGAGGATGCCGCCGGTCACCGCCTCGCCGCGGCGGCGCTCGGCGATGTAGTCCTGCAGCAGGCCCTCGAGCACCTCGATACGGTGTCGGCCCTCCGCCTCCGGTCCCTGGCCGGGCGTCGGCAGGGACGCCGCGAGCCGGCTGGCGGCACGCTCGGCGGCATTCTCGATCAGGGCGGCTACGGCCTCGTCGCTGAGCGGAGGCGGACCGTCCCGTGCCTGCAGACGCTGCTGCTCGCCGGCGGCCTGCGCCAGCTCGCGCAGATGGCTGTCCATCTCGTCGAGGCGCTCCAGCTGCCGGCACACGCCCTCGAAGTGCGCCGCCAGCTCCTTGATGTGGGTCTCGACCGCGCCGAGGCCCTCGCGCCCCGACCAGGAGGCCATGTCGCCGAGGGCGGCGTCGAGCCGCTTCTCGAACGCGTCGAGGCGGCGGTCGAGGGCCGCGAGGGAGCGCGCAGGGTCCATGTCCGCCAGCGCACGCTCGATCAGCGCCGACAGGCCGGCGAAGCGTGCCTCGAGCCAGGGCTGGTCGACGTCGGCGGGGGTCGGGGCGGTCGCGGGGGAGGCCGCGTGCGCCTGGGGCAGCTCGCGCGGGCGCGCGTCGGCGGAGGATGCCTCCTCCATGGCCTGCTCATAGGCTTGCGTGAGAGCTTCGGCCGACTCCGCGTCCCAGGGTTCATCGGTGTCCGGCGCGGCCGGCGGTGCCGCGGCGGACTGCGCGCCGGCGTGCTTCGCGTGGCCGAAATCGGCGATGCGCAGCGCCAGGCTGGCGATGCCCTGCTCGATGCGGGCGAGCGTGTCCGACTGGCGTTCCGGCAACCCGTCGCGGAGCTGCGCCACCAGGGCTCCGAGCTGGCCGAGCCGCTCGCGGATGTCGAGGAGGGCCTCCGCAGAGTGCCAGTCGCGCCTGGCGGGCGGGCCTTGCGTGTGCTGTGTCTCGTCCAAACCTGGGGCGGGCATGGCGATTCCTGGGGGCCTGACGAAGTGACAGCAATGCCACGTGGCCCTGGGCCGGCGTTCCCAGCGGGGTGATCGAAGCGGTCGGAGCGCAGCTTCGTTCGTGCCGGCGCAAGCGCGCGGGGCTCGGGGGACGCGGGCACCATAAAGCTCGCCCCAAGGTCGCAATCCGCCGTAAAGTTTCGGTTAAGTTGCAGTGCCGCTGCGGGTGATCTCCGGGCCGTGTGGGAACCGCGCAGGCACGCTGCCGTTGCCGTGACAGGCGAAGACTTGCACATGCTGACGCAGGCACATCACCGCATCCAGGTCGAGACCCGCGGGCCGGGCTTCACCGACGTGACGCGCGAGGTGGCGGCCTGGCTCGCTGCCATCGCCGCCAGGGACGGCCTCGTGACGCTGTTCCTTCGCCACACCTCGGCGTCGCTCACTATCCAGGAGAACGCCGACCCCGACGTGCTGCGCGACCTCGGCGATGCGCTCGACCGGCTGGCGCCGCGGCAGGCGCGCTACCGCCACACCGTCGAGGGGCCCGACGACATGCCCTCCCACATCAGGTCGATGCTGACGGCCACCAGCCTCGGCATTCCGGTGGTCGGAGGCGAGATGGTGCTCGGCACCTGGCAGGCGATCTATCTCGTCGAGCACCGCGACAGCCCGCACCGGCGCGAGATTGCCGTGCTCTACCAGGGCACGTGCGAGCCTACCGCGCGCGCTTGACCGCCACCTCCGACATGATGCGCGCGATGTCGACGAGCTTCTCGCGCATCTCGGCGGGCAGCAGCTCATAGTAGGTGGCGAGCAGGTCCCCCTGCGACGGGTCCGGCGCGTCGGCCCCGGCAGGCAGGTCGTGGCCCTCGGCCGCATCGTTGCGCGCCGAGGTCTCGGTCTCGGCAGCCGTCTTCAGGTCGGCATAGAACCAGGACAGAGGCACCGACAGCACCCGCGACAGCTGGAAGATCCGCGAGGCGCTGATGCGCGTCTCGCCGATCTCGTACTTCTGGATCTGCTGCGGCGCGACCTCGACGATCGCGGCCAGCTGCTCGAGGCTCAGCTCGCGCATCTGGCGCAACAGTCTCAGCCGCTTGCCGACGTGCCTGTCGACGTCGGTCGGCTTGCGCGGAGAGACGGCGCCGCTGCGGCGTCGCCGCGGCTCACTCAGCCGTCGTTTGGCTCCCGCCTCGGTTGCGGGCATGTCACTCATCCGACACGAGAAATACCCTCGCTCTGGCTCGCGTTGCGTGTACTCGGCGGGCCTTATGCCAGCCGATTGGGCAGTCGGCAACCTATCGGGCAGCGGCATTCTGGCTGCATAGTGAACCTCTCAATCTTAATTAGAGGTTCGCACCATGATTGCCATTGCAGCCAAGCCCATCCCCCTTCTCGATCAGCTGACGACGACCTACGGCCCGCCCGACCTGCTGGGCAGATTCTTCCTGCACGCCGACACCGAGGCCCGGGCCCGCGGAGTCAGCCTGTCGTTCGCCGGCCTGGACGAGCTCATTGCGGTGAACGAGGAGAACCGCGACAGCTGGCTTCCGCTGTTCCCCACCTATGACATCCGCTACAACGCCATCGCTCCCAACGAGGCGTTCTGCATCCTCGGCCGTGACGCGCGCGGCAGAGTGGTGGCGGCGCACGCCGGCCGGCTCTTCAACCTAAGGTATATGACCTTCCACGAGCTGGCCGAGAGCCTGCGCCTCATGTACGAGGACCCTGAGCGGTCGAAGCGGCCGGGCGAGACGTGCGTGGTGACGGCGAAGGCCGCAAAGGCCATCAGCGGCCGCGTCGTGTTCTCGGGGGCGGCCTGGTATCACCCCGACTACCGCGGCAAGCAGCTCTCCACCATCGTGCCGATCCTGTCGCGCGCCTACGCCTACACCCGCTGGAACTGCGACTACCTGGTGGCCATGATGTCGGAGGGCGTGGTGCGCGGGGGCATGACGCAGCGCACCGGCTACACCAACATCGACTGGGACATCTGCGTCACCAACTCGCCGCTGGGCGACGTGCGGTTTGCCTTCATGTGGATGCAGCCCGAGCAGCTACTGCAGGACGTCGCCAGGTTCGTGGCCCGCTTCGGGGTCGAGCACGCTGCTCACCGTCTGGCCCAGCGTCGCGCCTAGCAGCACGTCGCCGAGGGGCATGATCACCCGGCGGTAGGTGAGGCGCAGCGGCGCCTCGCCGGGCAGGCGGACGACCGCGACGATGTCCTCGACGGTGGGCGCGCCGGCGCGGTG
>DASRDL010000382.1:0-6868 GCA_035652635.1 Hyphomicrobiaceae bacterium
GGCGCCTCCCCGCCTCAACAGGTCGAGGGTGCGGATCAGCGCATCTGCGAGCGAGATCGGCTTGCCGGTAGCGCGGTCGATGATCTGGCCCGACGGCTCGCCGTCGCCGGGAGAGCGCAGATCGGAGGCAAGCGTCGCCCAGCGGGCGCCGACCACGATCCGCTTCGGTTGGTCGCGGGCGATCGCTGCGATGACCGCGTCCGCGAACGCCGGGCAGCCGCGGTTGATCTTGCGCTGCCGCACCTCGACGCCCACGAGCGGCGGGCAGGTCGGCAGGCCGACGACCACGCCACCGGAGTTGGGCGCCATCAGCAGGCGTGACAGCTCGGGGGCCAGCGCATTGGCGTGCGAGTCCCCCCATATGGCGAAATCGGTGCTGCCCGCTTGCGCGTTCCAGCGGCACACTACCGACCCGGGCGTGTGGCTCGGCAGCCAGGACGTGTCGCGCTCGCAGCGGGGCCTTGCGGCGACTGCCTTCGCGAGCAGCGCGACGGCTTCGCGTGCCTTGGCGTTCAGGCGCCAGGCCGCCTCCGCCTGGGTATAGCCGACGACGGCGACCGCAGCGACGATCAGGGCCGGCCGGTCGGCGATCCTGCTCGTCCCCGAGCGCACGGGCCTTTCGACCAGCGCCCACAGCAGCGCCGCCAGCACGGCCACCAGGAGGACGACGACGACCTTCTCCAGCGGCTGCAGGGAATGGCCGGTATACATCCGCCAGTAGACGATCAGCGGCCAATGCACGACGTAGATGGAGTAGGAGATGATGCCGATTGCCACCAGCGGGCGGGCGGCGAGCACGCGCGACGCCATGCCGCCGCCGCTTCCCCCGAAGGCGATCACGAGGGCGGTCGACAGTACCGGCAGCGCGAGCACCTTGCTCGACATGCTCGCGTCGTCGAACAGCAGGATACCGGCTGCCATGCCGATGACGCCGGCCGAGGTCAGCGCCCAGGCATGCCGCGGGCGCGGATAGCCTTTCGCCTCGGCCTCGGCGACGCCGCAGCCGACGGCGAGCTCCCAGAAGCGCGCCATGGGCATGAAGAACGCGTTCTTCGGGCTGATCGGGTATGCGATCGCGAGGTAGGCGAACGAGGCGAGGCCGAGCAGCCACAGCACCCGCCCCATGCGCAGGCGTGCCTGGCGCGCAACGAGCAGGAGCAGGGGCGGAAAGAGGATGTAGAACTGCTCCTCTACGCCCAGCGACCACATGTGCAGCAGGGGTCGCTGATGCGCCGCCGCCGCGAAGTAGTTGGTGCGGTCGTGGAAAAAGAAGTTGGCGGCGAAGGCCAGCGTCGAAAGCGCGCTGGCCGTCAGCTCGCGCAACTCGTCGGGCGACAGGATGGCAATGCCGCCGGCCAGGGTTGCCGCCAGCACCAGCGCCAGCGGCGGGAGGATGCGCCGCGCCCGGCGGACGTAGAATTGCCGCAGCGAGAAGCGGCCCGCTTCGCGCTCGCGCAGTATCCCGCGCGTTATCACATAGCCGGAGATGACGAAGAAGATGTCGACGCCCAGGAAGCCGGCACCGAAGCCGGCGACATTCAGATGAAATCCGAGGATGGTCAGCACCGCCACCGCGCGCAGACCGTCCACGTCTGCCCGGTAGGCCTGAGGAGCATGCGCGGGCCGGCGCTGCTCGGCCTGCCCCAGGCTCTCGGTGAAGCGAAGTGCCAAGGCCCTTCAAAGTCCCTTCGTGCGAGCCCTCTGCGCCCCGGCATCTTGCCCTCCTCCGGGGGTGGCAGCGTATCCTCCCGGCGCCCATTCGACCAATATGCGAGCGGCTGTGCTTCGGCCGCAACGTCGATGACGGCATTCCGTCACTTCCCATGCCCGGCGCCAGGCGATAGTTAGTTGCCCCGGCTCGTGCGTGCCTATGGCATCACCTGGTCTTGCCGGGAGTCGAGGGGCCGCATTGCACAGCGCATTTGCATCGTTCGTCGAGCGGCACAAGGGCCGGCTGTTGCTGGCCACGACATTGTGGAGCGGCAGCGGGATAGTCATCTTCTTGCTGGCGCCGCTGGCGCTGCCGGCGCTCCTCGCTCTTGCCGTCGTTGCCCCCGTCGCCTGGTATGCGGCGGCGCGGCGTTCACCGCCGTTGCAGAGGCCGTCGGCGGTCGGACTGACCCTCCTGCTGGCCGGCATCTATCTCACCCTCAACGCCACCTGGTCGCTGCGCCCGGGGGATGCGTACAGCTCGCTCGCCATGTTCTTTCTGCTCGTCGTCGTCGTGCATATCGTCGGCAACGGACTGGCAGGCAACGACGCCGATGCGCTGCGGGCGATGGCTCTCGGGCTCGCCATCGGCCTGATCGTCGGCGGTGCGGTGCTGTGCGTCGATACGTTCAGCATGCAATGGGCCCGGCGCATGCTGTTGTCGTTCGTGCCGCCCCTGCGCCCAAAGGCCGTCGACATGCAGCTGGAGAGCGGATGGGTGACCTGGCTGCTGCCGTACCTGCTCAACCGCAGCACGGCGGCCCTGACGTTGCTGGTCTGGCCGGGTTTGCACGCCATCGCGCTCACGGCCCGGAGCGGGGGAAAGCGCATTTGGCTGCTCGCGGCGCTGGCGCCCGGCATCGCCGCCATCCTGGCATCGGAGCACGAAACGTCCAAGGTGGCGCTTGCCGGCGCGGCCGCGGCGTTCGTCCTCGCCAATCTGTCGCTCGTAGCTGCGCGGCGGGTGGTCACGGTCGGCTGGCTGGCGGCAATCGTGCTGGTCGTTCCTGTAGCGACGCTCGCCTACTACTACCGGCTCTATCTGCTGTCGTGGCTGCCGTACAGCGCGCAGGCCCGTATCGTCATCTGGGGCCACACCAGCGAGCTCATCGCCAAGGCTCCCATCCTGGGCTCCGGCATCAACACGGCACGCGCCCTGCACAACACCTACGATGCGCCGCTCGCGCCGGGCTCGACCATCCCCGTCACCACCAACCTGCACAGCCACAACGTCTATCTGCAGACCTGGTACGAGGCCGGGCTGGTGGGCGCGGCATTCCTGCTGGCCATCGGCCTCCTGGTGCTGCGCGCGATCGCCCGCGCACCCGCCGAGGCGCAGCCCTACCTCTATGCCACGTTCGTGACCTGCGCGCTGATGGGCAGCACCAGCTTCAGCCTGTGGCAGCCGTGGTTCCTGGGCTCCTTCGGCTTCGTCGCCGGCTTCGCCATGTTGGGACGCACGCTGGCCGAGCGCGTCCAGTCCTCGCCCGCCTAGAGTCCATCGTGTAACAGTCGTGGAGTTGCAGAATGAGACCGCAGCCGTTCCTCACCACGGTCATCGGCAGCATGCCGAAGCGACCCTGGCTGTTCACGCCGGCCACCGCCATCGACGGCCGGCGCGATCACTTCGCGGAGGCCGGCGAATGGAGCCTGACGGGCGACCGGCTCGGGCTCGCGCAGGACGACGCCACGCGCCTCGCCATCTTCGAGCAGGAGCGCGCCGGCATCGACATCGTCAGCGACGGTGAGCAGCGCCGCAAGAACTACGTTACCCACCTCACGGCGGCGATGGGGGGCTTCGACTACGCGAGCTTCGATGTGCGCACGATCCGCGCGGGCCGTCGCACCGTCAGGGTGGGGCGTTGCGTCGGGCCGATCCAGCATCGAGGGCCCATTCTCGTCGAGGACCTGCGGTTCGCGATGGCGACGAGCACCCGCCCGGTCAAGGTGACGCTGCCCGGGCCCATGACCGTCGTCGACTCCACGGCGGATGCCTACTACCACGACGAGAAGGCGATGGCCTTCGCGTGGGCCGACGCCATCAACAAGGAGGCGCGGTTGCTCGATGCGCTGGGCCCCGCCGTCATCCAGTTCGACGAGCCCGTGTTCAGCCGCTACCCGGAGAAGACGGCCGAGTGGGGCATCGCGGCGCTCGACCGGTGCGTGGAGGGGCTGCGCGCCACCACCGCCGTCCATGTCTGCTACGGCTATCCCCAGCCGGGCAGTCCGCGGCCCGTCC
The DNA here is from genome assembly GCA_035652635.1 of Hyphomicrobiaceae bacterium. Classification (GTDB taxonomy): domain Bacteria; phylum Pseudomonadota; class Alphaproteobacteria; order Rhizobiales; family Hyphomicrobiaceae; genus AWTP1-13. The sequence continues at coordinate 3,950 of DASRDL010000382.1, forward strand.
GCGACACCTATCCCGCGATCCTGGCCGAGCTCGATCGCTCCAAGGTGCACCAGCTCGCGCTCGAGTTCGAAGGCCCAGCACTCGACCCTCGGCATCTCGCCGCGTGCAAGTCGAAGACGGTGCTGTTCGGCTGCGTGTTCAACAGCGACGACACGTTCGAGACTGCCGAGCACGTGGCCCGGCGGCTGCTGGCTGCGGCCGAGGTGCTGGGACCGGAGCGCATCCAGGCCGCACCCGACTGCGGCCTCGTCATGATGTCGCCGCGCCGCGCCGTGGAGAAGCTCCACATCATGGTCGAGGGGGCCCGGCTCGCGCGCTCCAGGATATGAGGCGCGAATTCCGACCTGTCCGAACCGGAACCGGTCGCGCCCGCAGCTGTCATCCCGGCCTCGCGCGTCAGCCCGAGAGCCGGGACCCAGGGCGAAGATTGCGCACCCGTATCCATTCGCCCTGGGTCCCGGACATTTCGCTTCGCGAAATTCCGGGATGACAGTGCCGTTTCCTGATCCTCAGAACCCGAGCGGCTGGGTGACGCGCGTCCAGCGGCCGCCCTTCACCTGTGCCAGGAACGAGGAGTTGGCGCCCTGGCGGATGTTGGGACCGAAATTCACCTCCGGCCCGTGGAAGATGTCCTTGTAGTTGCGGATCGACTCCATGCCCTTGACGAAGCTGTCGACCGTCAGGTCGGCGCCGGCGTTCTTCAGGCCCGTGATGGCGAGGTCGGCGGCGACATAGCCGTAGACGGCGCCGATGTTGGGGTCGATGTTGTACTTGGCCTTGTAGGCGGCGACGAACGCCTTCACGGTCTCGACCGGGCTGTCGGCATAGGGCATCTCCGTGAGGCCCATGCCGTAGAAGCCCTCCGTTCCCTGGGCGGCGCCCACCACTAGGTCGTAGGCGGCGGCCGAGCCGACGAAGTCCACTTCGGTCCAGCCCATCTTGCGCGCCGTGACGTAGGGCACGATGGAGTCGCGCACGATGGTGCCCATCGCCACGAGGTCGCAATTGGCGCCCTTGAGCTTGGTGATGGACGCGGTGAAGTCCTGGTCGGTGGGCTTGTGCGCCGCCGTCTCGACGATCTTGATGCCGAGCTTCTTGGCCTGCTGCTCGGCGCCTTCCAGGATCTCCTTGCCGAAGTCGGTGTCCTGGTACATCACGCACACGCTCTTGCGGCCCTTCTCCTTGACGAAGTAGTTCACGGCGGAGCGGATCTGGTCGACGTAGGAGGCCGCGCCGTAGAATTTCAGGCGGTGGAACGGCTCGTACATCGAGCGCGCCGCCGACAGCGGGAACAGGTTCGGCACGTTGGCGGCGAGCTGGTCCTTGAAGCAGGCGTTGTTCATGGGCGTGCCGAGCGCCCCGACGAAGGCGAAGACGTTGTCGCGGTTGATGAGCTTGTTGCAGGCCTGCACCGCCTTCGGCACCTGATAGCCGTGGTCCTCGACCACCACGCGCAGCTTGCGGCCGTGGATGCCGCCCGCCGCGTTGATCTCGTCGATGCGCATCTTCACCGCGTTGGAAGACGAGACGCCGTAGGTGGCGGCAGGCCCGGAGAGGTCGGTGGGCATCCCCAGCACGATTTCGCTCTGGGTGACGCCGCGGGTCTGCGCCGAAGCGCCGGCCGCGACGCCCATCGTCGCGGCGAGCGCCAGGACAGTCGTTCTCTTGAGCATTTCCAACTCCCCTGTCTGGTTGTGCCTCGGTTGGCTCGACTGCGCCACTATAGCGCGCCGCCGGCAGGCGTCACGCGCCCGCCGGCAGAGTGCGGGCCCTCACGCCGCCTCGCTGTACATGTCCTCGATCAAGGCCTTGTACTTCTCGTTCACGAACTTGCGCTTCAGCTTCATGGTGGGCGTGAGCTCGTCGTCCTCGGCGGTTAGCTGCTGCTCGATCAGGCGGAACCGCTTGATCGTCTCGACGCGCGCGAAGCCCTGGTTCACCTTCTCGATCTCCGACCAGATCAGGTCGGTGATGGCACGCGCACGGCACAGCGAGGCGAAGTCCGTGAAGGGAACATCGTGGTCCTGCGCGTACTTGGCGACGTTGTCGTAGTCGATCATGACGAGGCAGGTCAGGAACTTGCGCCTGTCGCCGATCACCACCGCGTCGGAGATGTAGGGCGAGAACTTGAGCTGGTTCTCGATCTCGGAGGGAGTGATGTTCTTGCCGCCGGCGGTGATGATGATGTCCTTCATGCGGTCGGTGATCTTGAGGTAGCCCTCGTTGTCGACGTAGCCCACGTCGCCCGTGTGCAGCCAGCCGCCGCGCAGCGTCTCCGCCGTCTTCTCCGGCTGGTTGAGGTAGCCCATGAAGACGTGGGGGCCGCGCAGCAGGATCTCGCCTTCGCTGGAGATTTTGAGCTCGGTGCGCGGCGCCGCCACGCCGACGGTGCCGAGCTTGATGCGGTCGGGCATGCCGGTGGCGAGCCCGCAGTTCTCGGTCTGGCCGTAGACCTCGCGCATGTCGACGCCCAGGGCGCGATACCACCTGATGAGATCGGGCGCGATCGGTGCGGCTCCGGTGCCGGCATAGCGGGCGCGGTGCATGCCGATGGCCCGTTTGAGATTGTCGAGCACCAGGAAGTCGGCAAGGGCATACATTGCCTCGAGCCACGGCGAGGGCGTGCGGCCCTCGAGCCGGAGCTCGGCCACCTTCATCCCGACGCCGAGCGCCCACCGGTAGGCGGCGCGGCCGAGCCAGGTCGCCTCCTTCATGCGAATGGCGATGCCGGAATAGAACCGCTCCCAGATGCGCGGCACGGCAAAGAAGTTGTGCGGCGCCACCTCGCGCACGTTCTCGGGGACGGTCTCGATGCTCTCGGCGAAGTTGGCGACCGCGCCGGAGCGCAGCGGCAGGAACACGGTGAAGGTGCGCTCGGCGATGTGGCACAGCGGCAGGAACGCCAGCTGCTCGTCGCCG
>DASRDL010000383.1:0-3315 GCA_035652635.1 Hyphomicrobiaceae bacterium
CTCCTCGTCGTGATAGCGTGCATAGATGGGCTCGGCGATGCCGGCCCAGGGGCAGCGCGTGACCTCGGCCGCCGTCATGACGGGTTGGCGGCCGCCGCCGCGGGCACGAGCTCGAACCGCGCCCACTGCGGCTTGACCAGCCTGACGGCCACGCCGCCCGCCTGCAGCGCCTCGCCCTTGGCCACCGCCTCGGCGGCGCGGTCGAGGCGGACGAGCGCCAGCGCGCCGCTGCCCGCCACCGAGCCGATGCTGCCGATCACCGCCGAGCCCACCACACTCTCTGCCCCCGGCGCCAGCGGCGCCTCCCCCCGCACCGGCACCACGCGCTTGCGCACGGTTGCCCGGTTCTGCATGCGGCTCACCACCTCCTGGCCGACGAAGCAACCCTTGGTGAAGGATACCCCAGCGAGCTGATCGAGGTCGGCCTCGTGCGGGAAGGCATCGCCGAAAGCATAGTCCCTGCCGCCCTCCGGCACGCCGAGGGCAATGCGGTGGGCGTGATAGTCCTCCGCGGTCGCATCGGAGCCGTTGGTGGCGGCAGCCACGTCGACCGCGTGCGGCGCCGGCGCCAGTATGCGCAGCCCGAGCGCCGGCAGGCGCGGATCGGCGAACGACACGGTGCCGGCCGTCTCGCCCGAGCTCGCGGGCTCGCCGCCCCACAGGGCCAGAACCCGGAAGTCGTCGCTCACGTCGCGGATATCCACCTTGGCGCGCAGCCGATAGAGCGACAGGCGCTTGACGAGCTCGGCCGCCTTGTCGCGCGCCGTCTCGAGCAGGAAGCCCCCCTCGGCCCGCGCGATGAAGAAGTCGAACAGGATCTTGCCCTGCGGGGTGAGCAGCGCGGCATGGATGGCCGGCTGCCCGGAGAGCAGCCCCATGTCGTTGGTGACGAGCCCCTGCAGCAGCTTCCCGGCATCCTCGCCCGCAACGCGTACGACGCCGCGGTCGGCGAGCGGCGCGATCCTGGTGCTGTGGTCGGCGTCGGTCATGGCAGGTGGGATCGCCTTCTTCGCGTGTGGCGCTGACTGCGGTTCCAGCCTCGGTAGAGGTAAGCGCGCGCCCCGCGGGAGGCAAGCGTCGAGCGTCCGGCGAGTCCACGCGCATGGGCTGCTGACGACGGCCTGTCAGCAGCCTGCCGGCGGCTTGCGCACCTGGATGCACGGCACATCGCGCGGGTGAACGCGCCGCTGACCGCAGCCTTCACGGCCGGCAGCTGGACTTCGTCCTACGACCGCCGCGCCGCCGCGGGCCGCACGGCGGGCTTGGGCGTCTCGGCGGGCGCGGCCTTCTCGGGTGCCAGCTGTTCGGCCACCACTTTCTCCAGCTCCGGCGGCAGCTGGCGCACCACCTGCACGGGCGTGCCAATCTCCACGCGGGCGGCGAGGTCGACGATGTGGCCGTTGAGCATGCGGAAGCAGCCCGAGGATGCCGCGCGCCCGATAGACTTCGGGTCGTTGGTGCCGTGGATGCGGTAAAGCGACTCGCCCAGATAGAGCGCCATGGCCCCGAGCGGGTTCTTGATGCCGCCCGACATCCTGATGGGCAGCCGCGGATCGCGCCAGCGCATCTCCGCGGGCGGATGCCAGTCCGGCCACTCGGCCTTGCGGCTGATGGCCTCCGTGCCCGCCCATGAGAAGCCCTCGCGGCCGACCGAGATCGGGTAGTGCAGCGCCTCGGTCGGCGACTGCACGAGGAACAGCTGGCGGCCCTTGGTATCGATGACGATGCTGCCGACCGGGTACGTGCTCGGGAAGGACACCTTGCGCGGCTCGATGCGCTCGATCTGCGGCCGCTCGCCGCCGGACCGATAAGCCGGCGCCCGCGGCCGGAAGTCGTCGTCCCAGAAGCCGAAGAAGGAGTAGCTGGGCTGGCGGTAGTAGCCGCCGCGCCCGTAGGGCTGCCCCCAGTATTGCGCCTGCGCCGCATCGGCGGCCGTGAGCATGAGCAACGCTGCAACAAGAGCACGCCACATCGGCCGTCGATCCCCTTCCACCCTCGCTGCGCACGGAGGCGCAGCAAACCCGCGCGCAGTCTCGCACGCGGGCCTGTACGAGAGGTTACCGGTGCGTTTCCGCCGGGCAATAGACAACAGGGCGGCGCTTCGACCTTTCACGGCTCCCTGCGGAAAGAATGCCACGTTCCGTCGGCACCGATGGCAATGCGCCAGTAGGTGTACTTGCCGGCCGACCGCATGGCCTTGGTGACCGCCGGCGGGACGAGGCGCAGCAGCTCCACCTCCTGGGCGGGGGTGAGCTTGTCGAGCGGAACCTCGGCGAAGTAGGGCCAAACGTAGATGCGGTTGTTCTCTAGGTCCGGCCCCAGGGGCAGCACCACGTAGCCGGCCTCCAGGATCTCGGCCAGCGCCGCCAGGATCTCGCGGCCCTCGCCGTCGCCCGAGATCCTCTTGAAGTGCGCGATCGGGTCGCCGGCGGCGGCCTCGCCGATGTCCGGCTTGAGCTCGTTGAGCTCCCAGGCATGGCGCAAATCCTCGATCCGGCCGGACCGGACCGCACTCAGGATTGCCTCCCGCATGTCCAGCACCGGCGCGGGCAGGCCGTCGGTGCCGTACCTGACCGCCGGCGCGGGCGCCGGCGACTGCTGCTTTTTCGTGCTGCCGGGCTTCGACTTGGCCGATTGGGACAGGACGGGAGACGGCCAGGCAAGACAATGGACAAGGCAGAAGGTCGCCAGTAGGAATAGCCATGCGAGGCGTGTCGCTGTCCGTCTGCTCTGCCTCATCGGGAGGTACCTCTTGTTGCCGTGCCGGTCGCCTGTCGGGGGCGCGACCGTGGCCCCGCACCACGCGGGCGAGCCACCTGCGGCCACGGCTGTGACGAGCCCGTCGAGACCTTGGCGCGCCTCCTGCTGACGGTCCAGGTCCGCTGTGGCTTTCATTCCCAATCCCTTCATCATACCCGTCGGCATGATCATGGGCGTGCTGCTCGCCATGCCCTTCGGGCCCGTCAACCTGCTCGGCATCCAGCGAGCGGTGGAGCGCGGGTTCTTCGGGGGCATGGCGGCCGGGATCGGCATCATGGCGGGGGACGGGCTGATCGCGCTCGGGGCCGCCCTGGGCGTCAACGCCATCTCCGGCGCCATCCGGCAATACCGCACCCTGATCCAGATCGTCGGCGGCCTGGCTCTGCTCGGCTTCGGCGCCAAGCTCTATCTGACACCGGCGGTGCTCGCCACCGACGCCCATGCCGGGAAGGCCTCTCTGTGGGATTACGTCTGGGACATCCCGCAGATGTTCTTCCTCACCATCACCAACCCGGGCGCGGTGCTGGGACTGGTCGCGGTATTCGGCGGCGTCAG
>DASRDL010000384.1:0-3612 GCA_035652635.1 Hyphomicrobiaceae bacterium
CGACGCCGCCGCCTGCTCACGCCGAACCCGGCGCGGGTGCGATGACGCTCGATCGCTAGCGTTGATCGCCAAGCCGCGCCCCCGATGCGCGGCTTCTTCGTTTCTGGACCGCCCTTTCCCCGAGAGACCTGGCCATGGTGACGTCCCCGCAACCGGACAGCGCAACCCCCATCGAGATCACGACGGACATCTCGCGCATCGACCTCGACCGCGTGCACGATTGGCTGGCACGCAAGAGCTACTGGGCGGGCGAGATGCCGCGCGCCGTGTTCGACCGCGCGGTGGCCGGCTCGCTGTGCTTCGGCGCGATCGAGCGAGGGGCGACGGTGGGCTTTGCCAGGGTCGTCTCGGATCGGGCCACGTTCGCCTACCTGTCCGACGTGTTCGTCGATCCGGCGCGCCGCGGCCGCGGCATCAGCAAGGCCATGATGGCGGCGGTGGTGGCACACCCCGCGCTGCAGAACTTGCGGCTCTGGCTGCTGGCGACGGCCGACGCGCACGGACTCTATGCCCAATACGGCTTCACGCCGCCTGCCGTGCCGCAGCGCTACATGGAGCGGCGCGACCCGGACGTCTACCTGCGGATGGCGAAGGCAGCCGGGCCGCCGGCACCATGACGGATCAAGGTGCCGGCGCCGACGGGCTTGTCGTGTGCGTGCGCCGCACCTAACCTCTCCTGCTCACGGGGAGGAGACCGCGCCATGATGCTGAAGGACCAGGTGGCCATCGTGACCGGCGCCGGCCAGGGCATCGGCGCCGCCGCCGCCAAGGCGCTTGCCGAGGCGGGCGCCATCGTGGTCGCCGTCGACATCGATGGCGCACGCGCCGAGCAGGTGGCGCAGTCGCTGGCGGCCCACCAGCACCGCACGCTGGCGATTGCAGCCGACGTGGGCAGCGTCCCCGACATCCAGCGCATGGTCGACCGCGCCATGGCCGAGCACGGGCGCATCGACATCCTCGTCAACAACGCCGGCGTGACGCGGCGCGCCCATATCATGGATGTCACCGAAGCCGACTGGGACCGCATCCATCGTGTGAACGCGAAGGGGGTGTTCTTCTGCCTGCAGGCCGTCGCGCGCACGATGATCCCGAGGAAGAGCGGGCGCATCATCAACATCGCCTCGATCGCCGGCAAGGGCTACATCGGCACCTCCAATGCCGCCTACGCCGCCAGCAAGGGCGCCGTCATCAGCCTCACCAAGACGGCGGCGCAGCAGCTGGGCGCCCACAACATCAACGTCAATGCCATCTGTCCCGGCGTGACGCGCACGGCGCTGTCGGAGGCCAACCTTCGCGCACGGGCGCAGCAGGAGGGCCTCACCGTGGAGGCCATGGAGGAGAGGCGCAACGCCGTCATTCCGCTGCGGCGTGCCAACGATCCCGAGGACATCGCGGCGATGGTCGTGTTCCTGGCCTCGCCCGGCGCGCGCAACATCACGGGGCAGTCCTACAACGTCGACGGCGGCATCGTCCCCGACTAGCGCCACGGCCGACTGACGTGACGCTCGACTTGTCGTGGATCGTCACGCGACCTAGGCTCGAGGGCAGGGCTCGATCTCGTCGAGCGCGGCTGCAATAACGGGAGCTCACGTAGCCATGACCGGCAAGTTGTTGAATGCTGAGACGCGCGCGGCCGAAGCGATCGTCCGTGTGCTGGAGGAAGCCGGCATCGACATGGTGTTCGGCATCGCCGGCGGCAACATGGGCCGCCTCTACGACGCGCTCTACGACCACCAGGGCACCGTGCGCACGGTGCTGGTGCGCCACGAGCAGCTCGCCAGCGTCATGGCGGAGGTGTACGGGCGCCTTACGGGCAGGCCCGGCGTCGCCATCGGTCAAGGCATCTTCATGCTCGCCAACGGACTCCTTGGCACGCTCGAGGCGCATTTCGGCAGCTCGCCCATGCTGCTGCTGACCGACTTCTCCGATGTCGCACCCTACTCCAAGCACGCGCCCTACCAGAGCGGCACCGGCGACTATGGCAGCGCCGACACGCGCAAGGTCCTCGACGGTGTCACCAAGGAGACCTTCGTAGCCAACGAGCCCGTCGAGGCCGTGCAGGCGACGCAGCTCGCCGTCAAGCACGCGCTGAGCGGCGAGCGCGGGCCTGTCGGCGTGCTCTACCACTCGCGCGTGTTCAAGGACCCGATCGACCCGGCCAAGCGACCGTTCCTCTATGCGACCAAGGCCTATCTGCCCAAGCCGATGCCGGCCGACGCGCAGGACGTCACCGCCGCCGCCAGGGCGCTCGCCGCCGCCAGGCGGCCCGTCATCATCGCCGGCAACGGCGTGCGCATCGCCGGCGCCTATGCCGAGCTGCAGGCGCTGGCCGAGCTCATCGCCGCGCCGGTGGCCACCACGGCGTCCGGCAAGGGTACGTTCGCCGAAACGCACGCGCTCGCGCTCGGCGTGTGCGGCAACTTCGGCCAGGCGACGGCCAACGCGGTCATCGGCGAGGCCGATCTCGTGCTCGCCGTCGGCTCGCGGCTCGGGCCGGCCGACACCGCCAACGAGAACCCACAGCTCATCGACCCCACCCGGCAGACGCTCCTGCAGATCGACATCGAGCCCAGGAATGCGAGCTGGGCTTTCCCGTGCGAGGTTGCCATTGTCGGCGATGCCAGGCTCGCGCTCGCACAGCTCGCCGATGCGGTCAGGGCTGCGGGCGCGCCGAAGGCCGAAACGCTGGCGGCGCGCAGAAGAGCCGTGGAGGCAGCACGCGAGAAGCATGGGTTCTTCAGGGATCCCGGCTACGCCTCCGACGAGGCGCCGGTGCTGCCGCAGCGGCTGTTCGCCGAGATCCTGAAGGCCACGGCGCCGGATGCGCTCTTCACCTGCGATGCCGGCGAGAACCGGCTGTTCATGACGCACTACTTCCAGACCAAGGCGCCGGGCTCGCTGCTGATGCCGGGCATCGGCGCCATGGGCTACGCGGTGCCGGCGGCGCTGGCGGGCAAGCTCGTGTTCCCGGGGCGGCAGGTGATCGCGGTGACCGGCGACGGCGGCTTCTCGATGGCCATCAACGGACTGATGACGGCGCGCGACGAGAAGATTCCGATCGTCGCCGTGGTGCTCAACAACAGCGCGCTGGGCTGGGTGAAGCACGGCCAGGGCAACCGGCCGATTGCCAGCACGTTCGCCGACATGGATTTCGCCGCCATTGCCCGCGCCATCGGCTGCCGCGGCATCCGCGTCGAGCGCGCCGAGGCGATCGGGCCGGCGCTGCGCGAGGCCCTCGGCGGCTCCGAGCCGACGGTCGTCGACGTGGTCACCTCCTTCCGGCCGTCGTTCCGCGACGTGACGAGCCCGCTCGCCGCGGGTTAGTCTCGCCCCCTGGCAAATGGGGGCTGCGGTGGCCGGCACACGCTGATGGCGGCCACGAGACCACTCCGCTGGCAAGGCGCCTTCAGCGCACCAGGCCGCCGTCGATGACGATGGTGCGGCCGGTGACGTAGTCCGAGAGGTCGGTGACCAGGAACTCGACCACCTTGGCGCAGTCCTCGATGGTGCCCTCGCGGCGCAGGGCCGTCATGGACGCCATGTGCGAGCGGTCGCCCAGCCGTCCGGTGCGGATGATGCCGGGGGCGATGGCATTGACGTTGATGTTGAAGG
>DASRDL010000385.1:0-2867 GCA_035652635.1 Hyphomicrobiaceae bacterium
GTCGGGCCTCTTCCGCCTCGCGACCGGCGGCGAGGCGCCCGGCGCCATCACCTGCCGCAACCTCGTCGTCTCGGCCGGGCTGCACGCGAGCAAGCTCGCACGCACGCTTGCCTTCGGCGACGGCTACCGGCCGCCCGAGACTTACTACGCCAAGGGGCAATACTACGCGCTGTCGGGCCGCTCCCCGTTCAAGCGCCACATCTATCCGATGCCGGACGGTGCCTGGCTCGGCCTGCACGCCACCATCGACATCGGCGGGCGCTGCAAGTTCGGGCCGGACATCGCCTGGATCCCCGACATCGACTACAGCTTCGAGCCAGAGAAGCTCGGGGCCTTCCTCGACTTCATCCGCAGCTACTATCCGGGCCTCGAAGTGGAGCGCCTGCACCCCGACTACACCGGCATCCGCCCCAAGCTCTACCGCGAGGGCGAGCCGGTGCCCGACTTCGCCATTCACGGGCCACGGACGCACGGCCAGGACGGCCTCGTCGCCCTCTACGGCATCGAGAGCCCGGGGCTCACGGCCTCGCTCGCCATCGGCGAGAGGGTGGCGGAGATGCTCGCCGGCCGATCCTGAGCGCGGCTCTCCGAGCCGGCGAAGAAGGCGATCACCGCCCCGATCCGCCGATGACCCTGCTCGCGCGCAGCCCGGCGATCTCCGCCGCGGAGAAGCCGGCCTCGGCCAGCACCTCGCCGGTGTGCGCGCCGAGCTCGGGTGCCGGATGTCGCAAGCGCGCCGGCGTCGCGGAGAGCTTCACCGGAAAGCCCACCATGCGCACGATCCCGCGCGCACCGTGGTCGACCTCGATCACCATGTCCTGCGCCTTCACCTGCGGGTCCTCGAGCGCCTCGGCGACGGAGAGCACCTTGCCGCACGGCACGCCCGCGGCGTTGAGCCGGTCGATCCAGTGCGCCTGCGTATCGCCCGCCAGCCGCTCGTTGATGAGGGCGTTGAGCTCGCCGCGCGCAGCGCGTCGCTGCTCGGCCGTCCGCATGTCCGGCCGCTCGAGCACGTGGGCGAGGCCAACCTCGGCCATGAAGCGCGCGAGGATCTCGGGCGTTGCCGGAGCGACGGCGATGTCGCCGTCCCTGGCGCGGAACAGCCCATAGGGCGAGGCGATGGGGTGATCGTTGCCGTTGCGCTGGGGCGACCGGCCGGTCGACAGGTACTCCGATGCCAGGTAGGCCAGCATCGACACCATGCCGTTGACCATCGCCGCCTCCACGCGCTGGCCCCGCCCGGTCAGCTCGCGTGCACGGAGCGCATTGACCACGCCGAAAGCGCAGTAGAGCCCGGCGACGAGATCTGTGATCGGCGCGCCGGCGCGCATGGGCGGGCCGTCCTTCTCGCCGGTCGTGGCCATGAAGCCCGACATGGCCTGGGCGATGAAGTCGAACGAAGGCCTGTCGGCATAGGGGCCGGTCGAGCCGTAGCCGTTGATGGAGGCCACGATCAGCCGCGGGTTGATCTCCTCTAGCCGGGCCTCGGTGAAACCCATCTCGGCCAGCACACCCGGGCGGAAATTCTCGGCCAGCACGTCGGCGCGCTCGAGCAGCCGCGCCAGCACGGCCTTGCCCTCGTCCTTGCGCAGGTCGAGCACCACCGAGCGCTTGTTGCGGTTGAAGCTCGCGAAGTACCAGGAGAGGCCGCCCACCTCCTCGCCCTGACCGCGCACGGTGTCGCCCTGCGGCGTCTCGATCTTGACGACGTCGGCCCCCATGTCGGCGAGCAGCATGGTGGAGAAGGGGCCGGAGAGCACGCGCGTGAGGTCGATCACGCGGATGCCGGTGAGGGGTTGGACTTGCATGGGGCCGGGCTCGCGAGCGGATGGATGCGCGGCAACGGGTGCCGCCCGGCGCACGCCATAGCAGCGATCGGTGGCCGCCGCCACCGGCCGTAAGGCACACGAGAAATGCGTCGAGACCGCCACCGGCGGGGCGCGGCAGGCTACTCGATGTGCGCCGGCGCCGGGCCGTATTTCATCTGGATGGTGCGACAGGCAAGATCCTTGAGCTCACTCGGATCGCGGTCATCGGCCAGGAGGCTGTCGACGCACTCGGCCAACTCCTGACGCGCGCGGTCCATGAGATGCGGGCGCGTGAGGAAGTGCAGCTCCAGGACGGCCCAGGTCTCCTCGAGTATCTTGCTCATGTCGTTTGCTTCGCCAACGTGCATGCCGATGTCCAGGTATCGTTACGATAACCGTTCCTCGACCGGCGCCTCAGTTACCGGCGTCACATGACGCGGCGATGACGCTTCCCGGGTCCGGCGACACCGCCGCCGGCTCCGGGAGCAGGCGCGCTGTCCTTTGCCGCGGTCTCGCCGCCTCAGTACTTGGGCCAGAACGCTGCCAGGACTGCCACCAGCACGAGCCCGGCTACGCTTGCCAGCGCATTGCCGAGCAGACCCTGCGACACGTACCGTTCGCTCAGGAGCGCCAGGAACGTCACGATGCCGCCCCAGAGCATCACGTTGCAGAGCCAGTCCGAGAGACTGTTCATCGGGAAGCCTCCTGCCCGATTGCCCGCACGCACGTCAGCTTACCATCGACTAAAGTCGAATAGGGGTGGTCATCTAGCAGTTGCGAAGATCGGTGGCGCGGCGCAGCAAGGGCTATCGCGCCGCCTGCACCCGGTGCTCCAGCGCGTTGAAGTCGCGTGCGTACTGACAATATTGCTGAATGATGAGCGCCGTCAGCGCCTGCTTGGCCTCGTCGAGGCGGGCAAACCTGCGTGCCGGGCTGCCGGCGTAGAGCCATCCACTCTCGAGCACCTGGCCCGGCGTCGTGCGGGCGGCAGCCGCGAGCAGCACGCCGTCGCCCACCACCGTGCCCTCCGCCACCGTGCTGCCGATGCCGATCAGCGAG
>DASRDL010000386.1:0-6025 GCA_035652635.1 Hyphomicrobiaceae bacterium
ATCTCCATGGCCGCCGCCTTGTTGCCGACCTTGTCCATGCGGTCGGCCGCCTTGAGCACCAGCAGCCGCGCCTGGTCGATGGCCATGCGGGCTTCCGCGATGCGCTCCAGCGTCACCGTCTGCTCGGCCACCGGCTTGCCGAAGGCCACGCGCGCCTGCACGCGCCGGCACATCTTCTCGAGCGCCACCTCGGCCTGGCCGATCGCCCGCATGCAGTGGTGGATGCGGCCCGGCCCCAGGCGCCCCTGCGCGATCTCGAAGCCGCGGCCCTCGCCCAGCAGGATGTTGTCGAGTGGCACCTCGACATTCTCGAAGATCACCTCGGCGTGGCCGTGCGGGGCGTCGTCGAAGCCGAACACGGGCAGCGAGCGCACCACCTTCACGCCCTTGGCGTCGCGCGGCACCAGGATCATCGACTGCTGCTTGTGCCGGTCCGGGTTGGCCGGATCGGTCTTGCCCATGAAGATGAAGATCTTGCAGCGCGGGTCCGAGGCCCCCGACGACCACCACTTGCGGCCGTTGATGACATAGCGGTCGCCGCGCCGCTCGATGCGGCTCTCGATGTTGGTGGCATCCGAGGAGGCCACCGCCGGCTCGGTCATGGCGAAGCAGGAGCGGATCTTGCCCTCGAGCAGCGGATCGAGCCACTCGCGCTTCTGCGCCTCCGTGCCGTAGCGGTCGAGCACCTCCATGTTGCCGGTATCGGGCGCGGAGCAGTTGAACACCTCGGGCGCCCAGGCGACGCGGCCCATGATCTCGCACAGGGGCGCGTATTCGAGGTTGGTGAGGCCGGCGCCGTGCTTGGAGTGGGGCAGGAACAGGTTCCACAGCTCGGCGGCGCGGGCCTTCCCCTTCAGCTCCTCCACGACGGGCACGGGCTTCCAGCGGTCGCCGTCGGCCACCTCGTCGCGATAGCGCTTCTCGTTGGGGTAGACGTGGGTCTCCATGAACGCCTGCAGCTTGGCCTGCAGCGCCTTCACCTTCGGGGAATACTCGAAATCCATGTGGCGACCCCTTTCGCGGGCTGAACCTCGGTTGAGGGATGGTAGGCGGCTGGGCTAGCATCCGGCAAATGAATTGATGGAATATCGGCCCATAAGCTCCATGCATCTATCCAGCGTCGACCTCAATCTGTTCGTCGTGTTCGACACGATCTACTCGGAGGGCGGCATCACGCGCGCCAGCCAGCGGCTGAACCTGTCGCAGCCGGCTATCAGTCACGCACTGGCACGGCTGCGGACGATGTTCGACGACCCGCTTTTCACCCGCCAGGGCCACGTCATGACGCCCACGCCCCTGGCGCGGCGCATGATCGAGCCGGTGCGCCAGTCGCTGCGCGGCCTGGAGGTGACGCTCGCCAAGGCCGACCGGTTCGACGCCGGCAGCGCCGTGAAGCGCTTCGTGATCGGCATGCGCGACGTATTGGAATCGGTCATCCTGCCCGACCTCATGCGCACGGTTGCCGCCGTTGCCCCGCGCATCGACATCAACGTGGTGCGCGCCGAGCGCCGGGAGCTCGAGCGCGAGCTCGCCGCCGGCACCCTCGATGTGGCCCTCGACGTGCTGCTGCCGCTGCCCGAGGAGATCCGGCGCGAGCGGCTCGGCGTGGAGTGGCCGACGGTGGTGGTGCGCCGCAATCACCCCGTTGTCGGCGCGAGGCTCACCCTCGATTCCTACCTGGCGCAGGAGCACATCCTGGTCTCCTCGCGCCGCCGCGGCCTGAGCGCGGAGGATTTCGAGCTCGCCCGCCACAACCTGCGCCGCCGCGTGCGCCTGCGCTGCCAGAGCTATCTCGCCGCCTGCCGCACCGTGAGCCGGACCGACCTGATCCTGACCATGCCGCAGCGCTATGCCCGCATCCTCAACAGGGAGCTCGACAACCGCCTGCTGCCGTTTCCCCTCGAGGTGCCGGCCTTCGACAGCTACCTCTACTGGCACGCCAATGCCGAAGCCGACCCTGCCAACGCCTGGTTGCGCCAGCAGCTGCGCGAGACGTTCCGCGGCCTCGCCTCGCCTGCGAGCCGGGCCCGTCGCTCGCGGGCGGGGTCAGACCCCTCGGCACGCCGCAGCTTCAGGGCCGCACCGTCCGAGCGAGGGGTCTGACCCCGTTCAGCCGACGGCACCGTTGGACCGCGGCGGGGCGATCGGCGATAGTGCCGCAAAGAGCCCAGGGGCAGCAGGCGAGGATGGGGCGGACATGCAGCGCACGACCAACGCCCGGGCGATGACCGGCGGGATGGCGATCGTCGAGGCGCTGATCGCCAACTCGGTCGACACGGTGTTCGGCCTGCCCGGCGCCCAGCTGTACCCCCTGTTCGATGCGTTGGAGCAGCGCGCCGACCGCATCCGCACCTTCGGCGCCCGCCACGAGCAGGCCTGCGGCTACATGGCCTTCGGCTACGCCCGCTCGACGGGACGGCCGGGCGTGTTCGCGGTGGTGCCGGGCCCCGGCATCCTCAACACGTCGGCGGCACTGGCGACCGCGCTCGGCTGCTGCGCCCCCGTGCTGTGCATCACCGGCCAGGTGCCGGCGGCCTTTCTCGGACGCGGCCGTGGCAATCTGCACGAGCTGCCCGACCAGCTCGCCACCTTGCGAACGCTGACCAAGTGGGCGGCGCGCATCGAGCGCCCGGCCGATGCGCCGGAGGCGATCAACGAGGCGTTCCGCCAGATGCTGTCCGGCCGGCCGGGGCCGGTGGCGGTGGAGATGGCATGGGACACGATGGCCTCGAGCGGCCATGTCGAGCCGCTGGGGCCGGCCGCCATTCCGCCGCCTGCGCCACCGTCTCCTCTCGAGATCGAGGCAGCTGCCGAAATCCTCTGCCGGGCCGAGCGGGCGATGATCATGACCGGCAGCGGCGCCCAGCACGCGAGCGCGGCCGTGCTCGCCCTTGCCGAGGAGCTCGACGCCCCCGTCGCCGCCTTCCGCGGCGGGCGCGGCGTGGTGGCGGAGGACCATCCTCTGGGCATCTCGTCGTATGCCGCGTTCAAGCTGTGGCCCGAGACGGACGCGCTCGTCGCCATCGGCACGCGCGCCGAGATGCCCTACATGCGCTGGACCGGGATGATGTCGCTCATCGACCGGCCGCAGGCGCCGCCGCATCTCGTCCGCATCGACATCGACCCGGCCGAGATGCGCAGGCTGGTTCCACACGCCGGCATCGTCGCCGATGCCGATGCGGGGGCGCGCGCGCTGCTGGCAGCCGTGCGCCGACGGCGCGGAGGCAAGCCGGCCGAAGGATCGGGTGCAGCGCGTGCGCGCATTGCCGCGGCCAAGGCCGAGGCACGCGCCGCCTTCGAGAAGGTGCGGCCGCAGCTCGCCTACCTCGACGTCATCCGCCGCGTGCTGCCGCGCGACGGCTTCTTCGTCACCGAGCTGAGCCAGGTGGGGTTCACGTCCTACTTCGGCTATCCGGTCTATGCCCCGCGCACCTATGTCAGCGAGGGCTACCAGGGGACGCTCGGCTTCGGCTTTCCCACCGCGCTGGGCGTCAAAGCCGCGCATCCGGACAAGCCGGTCGTGTCGATTGCCGGCGACGGCGGCTTCATGTTCGCCGTGCAGGAGCTGGCAACGGCCAGGCAATACGGCATCGCGCTCACCACACTCGTCTTCAACAACGCCTCCTACGGCAACGTGCTGCGCGACCAGCGCACCGCCTTCGGCAACCGGGTGATCGGCGCGGCGCTCGTCAACCCCGACTTCATGGCGCTGGCCCGGGCGTTCGGCGTCGAGGGCCATCGCGTGGACTCGCCGGCCGCCCTGCAGCCCGTGCTGGAAAGGGCCATCCGCGCCGACGGCCCGGTGCTGATCGAGGTGGCCGTGGAGCAGGGCAGCGAGACCTCGCCCTGGGAGTTCATCCACCCCAAGCCACCGCCTCCCTCTCCCCGCTGAAGAGCGGGAAGAGGGAAAAGCGGCCTTCACGCGGCGGCGCGCAGGCGCGCGCGTGCGAGGCCCGCGGCGCGGTCGGCCTCCTCGATCTCGGCGGCGGCGATGGCGCGCTCCAGCGCGGCGTGCAGCGCCTTGGCCGAATCGAGGGTCAGCTCCACCGCCGCCCGCGCTCCCGGCGGCAGCCCGCTGTGGACGAAGTCGATGGTGATGGCGTCCTCGAGCAGGGCGTGGCGCGCATGGTCGTAGGCGACCACGCTGTGCGTGACCGGGAACCAGCCCTCCTCGCCCTTGGCCGCGTCCTCGGGCCCGCCCTTGGCCATGCCGCAGGCGGGCGCGATCTCGACGATCGATGTGCACATGGAGCCGCCTCCTACTTCGCCAGATGCTTCCCGAAGAATGCGAACACCTTGTTCCAGCCGTCGAGCGCCTGCTCCACCCGGTACATGGGCCGGTGGTAGTAGAAGATGCCGTGGCCGGCGCCGTCGTAGCGGTGGAACTCGTAAGCCTTGCCGTGCTTCTTGAGCTCGGCCTCGTGCTGGTCCACCTGCTCCGGGCTCGGCGCGCGGTCCTCGTTGCCGAACAGGCCGAGCAGCGGGCAGCAGAGGTTCTTCGTGAGCTCGATCGGCGACACGGGCGTTTTGGCGTTGAGTTCCTCCTTGCCCATCACCACGCGCCCGCCCCACAGGTCGACGCAGGCGTCGACGTCCTTCTTGTGGCAGGCGTAGAGGAAGGCGTGGCGCCCGCCGGAGCAGGAGCCGAACACGCCGACCTTGCCGTTGTGGCCCTTCTGCGCGCGCATCCATTTCACGGCCCCTTCCGTGTCGCCCACCACCTGCGCGTCCGGAACGCCCCCCTCGGCGCGCACCTTGGCGGCGACGTCGTCGGGGTTGCCCTGGCCGTTGCGCTCGTAGAGGTTGGCGCAGATGGCGAGGTAGCCGTGGTGGGCGAACTTGCGCGTGAACTCGCAGTAGATCTCGCTCCAGCCGGGAAGGTGGTGAACCAGGACCACGCCGGGGAACGGACCGGGCCCCGACGGCCGCGCCGTATAGGCCGAGATCGACGTGCCCTTGTCGCCGGCAATCTTGATCTCCTCCACAGTCATGCCACGGTATGTCATTGCGCTACCTCGATGAGCTGGAACTTCAGTCGCGAAAAGCTCGGGTTGATCCGTGAAGGTCGGCGCGCCCGCCCCTAGAGGCGCGGCCCCGCCGGCGGGCGCCACAGCTTCAAGTCCTGCTCGGCCAGGGCCTGCGCGGCAATGATGCGGGCCACCGCCTCCTCGGCCTGTGCCGGCTCGTGGCTGGCCATCGCCTGCAGGCGCAGGCGGGCGTGCTCGACCGGCACCGCCGGGTATTCGACGAGGTCGACGAACACGCCGCTCTCCGCCACCCGCCGCGCGGTGAGGCGGGCCAGGCGATCGTCGGAGAACGGCACGAGCACGACCGGCGAGGGCGAGCCGAGGCAGGCGATGCCCTTGGCGGCGAAGCCGTTGCGCAGGGTGTCGACCGTGGCGAGCAGGCGCCGGCGCAGCTCGTCGCCCTCGGCGGAGCGGACGATGCGGATCGCCTCCGACGCCACCGCCGCCTGCACCGGCGACATCGCGTTCGAGAACATGTGCGGGTTGCTGTAGTACTTGGCGAACTGCTTGGCCGCCGGTGAATGCGAGGCGAGGAAGCCGCCGTTGGAGGCGAACGCCTTGGCGAAGCTGCCCATCACCAGGTCGACCTTGCCGATCAGCCCCTGCAGGCCCAGCACCCCGCCGCCGCCGGGGCCCAGCGCGCCCAGGTCGTTGGCCACGTCGACCAGCAGCGTCGCCCCGTACTCGCGGCAGGCCGACTGCAGCGCGCCGATGTCGGGCGAGTCCGACTCCATGGCGAACAGCCCCTCGGTGATCACCATGATGCCGTTGCGCGTGTCCTTGGCCCGGATCGATTTCAGCCGGTCGCGCAGGTTGTCGGCGTCGTTGTGGATGAAGTGATTGACCTGCGGCGTGGCCGCCGACGCCCCCTGCTGCAGGCAGGCGTGGCACAGGTAGTCCATGACGATGAAGTCGCGCGGACGCACGAAGGCGGCAATGGCGCCGTAGCCCGCGGCCCAGCCGCTGGGATAGAGCGTCACGTGCTCCGTGGACAGCAT
>DASRDL010000387.1:0-7357 GCA_035652635.1 Hyphomicrobiaceae bacterium
CGATCCCCGAGGCGCAGGCGAGCGCCACGATCGAGGCGGCGCATGCCGCCGGCATCGGCTACTTCGACACCTCGCCCTGGTACGGCAACGGCAAGAGCGAGCTGCGCTTCGGCCACGTTCTGCGCACCAAGCCGCGCGCGAGCTTCGTCCTTTCCACCAAGGTCGGCCGCGTGCACCGCCGCCCCGCCGATCCCGACACCTACCGACACCCGACCTGGGCCGGCGGCCTGCCGTTCGAGCCGCGCTTCGACTATACGCGCGACGGCGTGCTCAGGAGCTACGAGACGAGCCTCGCCCGGCTCGGCCTCAACCGCGTCGAGGCGCTGCTGATCCACGACCTCGACATCCGCTTCCACCGCACCGAGGAGGGCGTGGCAGCGGCGCTGGCCGAGCTCGATGCGGGCGGCGGCTGGCCGGCGCTCGCCGAGCTGAAGGCGCGCGGCGAGATCGCCGCCATCGGCGCCGGCATCAATCTCGTCGGCATGATTCCGCGCTTCCTCGAGCGCTGGCCGATCGACTTCTTCCTGGTCGCCATGCCCTATACGCTGATGGCCCAGGAGGGGCTGGCCGAGCTCGACCTGTGCGCCGAGCGCGGCGTATCGGTCGTCATCGGCGCGCCCTACGCCTCGGGCATACTGGCGCGCGGTCCGGTACCCGGCGCCACCTACCGCTACGCGCCGGCGGCACCCGAGATCGTCGCCAAGGCCCAGCGCATCCTCGCCGTCTGCCGCCGCCACGGCGTGCCGCTCACCGCCGCCGCCCTGCAGTTCCCCTTCGGCCACCGCAGCGTCGTCTCCGTCATCCCCGGTCCGGTCTCCACCGAGGAGGTGCGCTCCAACCTCGCCGCCATGCGCCACCCGGTCCCCGCCGACCTGTGGGCCGAGCTGAAGGCGGAGGGCCTCATCCTGGCCGATGCGCCGGTGCCTGGCGGCTAGCGGGTGGCGGCTGTCGCGAGCGCCTTTTTCCCCGGCGTCAGTATCGCTGGTAGGCGTCGAACGCGAACTCGTAGGCGAGGAGGAAGCCGAACACCAGGCACCAGACGTTGATCGCCAGCTCCAGGAGCATGTCGATGGAGAGCGTCAAATAGATTGCGTGCTGAAAGTTGAAGCTGATGTCCAGGCCGCCCAGGAACAGGAGCGCCCCGGCGCAGATCAACGACAGCCCGCGCCCCAGCACGCGCTGTAT
The DNA here is from genome assembly GCA_035652635.1 of Hyphomicrobiaceae bacterium. GTDB lineage: Bacteria > Pseudomonadota > Alphaproteobacteria > Rhizobiales > Hyphomicrobiaceae > AWTP1-13. The sequence goes on from DASRDL010000387.1 coordinate 1,186, forward strand.
GGGATCCGGGCGAAGCAGCAGGGTCGCGGCGCGCGTGAGAAGCACGGCCAGAACGAGGTCGGAATAGGTGAACGTGTTCTGGAACACGAAATACCCTCGCGGCGGGTTCGGCGGGGCCGTGCCGACCGTGAAGTACAGGACCCAGTAGAGAAACAGCCCCGCAGCGGTGAGAAGCTCCAGTCGCGCTATGAGCCGGACCCGCTCGGCGCCCTTCACCGGCAAGGCGGCACCGCCCGACACCTCGCCATGCGCCGACCGCCGCGCCGACAGGAACCGCCTGATGCCCTCCTCCAGCGGCATCGGCGTCCAGCCCAGCGCCGCAACAGCTCTGGTGGAAGTCGGCCTCCACCCCTTGGTGAGGAAGGCGATCTGCACCGCCGAGGCGAACGGCTTGACTTTGATGAGGCGGGCGACGGCCTCGAGGAGATGGACGCCGACCATGGTGAGCCAAAGCGGCACCATCATCGGGATGTACGACCAGGTCTGCTTGCGCATGGTCTGGGCGATGTCGCGCAGCGTCGTCATCTGGTCGCTCACGATGTAGGCGCCGGGCCTGTCCAGCGACCTGACGATGGCATCGGTGAGCGAGTCGACGTGCACGACGGGGAAGCTGCTCGGGCTGATGAACGGCAGCTTGTGCCAGTTGCGCGACGCCAGATTCTCCATGTAGTCGGTGATGCCCCCGCCGGTATTGCGCCCGCCGTAGACGGCCGCGGGGTGAATCGTCGTGAGCGTCAGTCCGTTCGCTGCGGCGAATTCGACGGCGATACGATAAGCCCGGATCATCGACTGGAAGTAGGGCGTCATCTCGCTCTCGTCGGCGATGGGGTGAGTCTCGTCGATTTCGCCGTCGACGGTTTCGAACACTTCATAGGTCGATATGTAGGTCAGCCGGCGCACGTCGGAGCTCTGCAATGCACCGAGGAAGGTTCGCAGCAGGCCGCAGTTGACTCTTTCGAACACGCTGTCGTCGAACAGGAATTGCTCGGGCAGGCCGATGCCGTAAACTGCGTGGTCGATGCCGCGCAGGGCCGAGCCGAAGACCTCCGCATTGAATTCTTCGCGTTCGAGTATGGTCGCCGCTTCGGGCAAGTGCTGGCCGGCGGCCTTTCTGACCAAGATGGTGAGCTGGTGACCGGCGCGAGACAGCGCCCAGGCCAATGCATGGCCGACCTGCCCGGTCGCGCCCAGAAGCAATATCTTCATCGGTCGGCTCCTCGCCCCGGGGGAATCGCATCTCGCAGGCCAGCGACCGGACTTGCTCCCGACCGGCCGGCGTGCAAGCGACCCACAGTGTGGGGCGCAGCATAGGGTGCAAGTGCGCCGGCACAACCACGAAGCTGGCGGACGGCCATTGCCGCAGGGTGATCGCGTGGGTTTTCCCGAATTCCTGTCGGGGCCCGGAGACTATGCGGCGCCGGCGCAGGCCTCCCGAAGGGCGGCGAGCACCGCCGCCTCGGCGGCCGGGTCGAAGTCCCGGTGCGTGCTCACGGTCAGCGTGGTGGCAGCGAGCGCGCGGGCGTTGGGCGTCTCGGTGCGCAACACCCAGGGCTCCAGGTGGGGATAGTCGACGATCGCCCGCGAGAACAGCTTGGTGACGCCGAGCGGGGAGGCCCACAGCCCGCGGATGGTCGCTTCGCTCGCGGCCGAGGGCGGCAGTGTCACGAACACGAACGTGGCACTGGGCTCGGCGCCGGGCACCGGCAGGTGGACTTTGAGGCCCGGTATCGCCGCAATCTTCGTGGCGAGGCGGGCAAAGCGATCGCGCGCGGCGGCCAGATGCGCGGGCAGGCGCGCGAGGGCCGCGCGGCCGACGGCCTTGCGCCAGGGCCCGACGCGATGCACTACGACCCTGGGCGGCACGTCGTCGTTGGCGGCGCGCACCTCGTCGCCCCGGCCGAGCCAGAAGCGCTTCGGTGCCCCGTAGACGGCACTGAGGCCCAGCCGGTTGTAGGCGGCGTGGTAGCCGGCCAGCAGCAGGGCGCGATGCGCCTCGCGCAGGAGAGAGCCGGAGGCCAGCTCCGCGGCGACCTGGCGCACGCCCGCCAGGGTGCCGGGCTCGCGCGCGACGAGGCCGCCGCCCTCGTAGATCGTGAAGCCCTTTCCGGCACCGAAGCTGAAGAGGCCGATGTCTCCGGCGAGGCCCACGCTGCGCCCCTGCCAGGTGGCGCCGAACGCCTGGGCCGCATCCTCGATGATCGCAATCTCGGGCGATCGCGCCCGGGCAACGCGGGTCACGTGGGCCACGTCGGTCAGCACGCCGCCGTAGTGGGTGGGCACGACGGCCAGCGTGTCGCGATCGAGAAGGCGGTCGAGATGCCGGGCGTCGAGCTCGAATCCTGCGGCCACGGTGTCGCACGGCACCGCCACGAGCCCGGCGGACGCTACCGCGCGCACCACCAGGGGGCAGGTGTAGGCGGGTATGATCACCTTGCGCCGCGGCGATTGGCGCTTGAGCCAGGTCAAGGCCACCAGCAGCGCCGCGGTCCCCGAGCTCACGATCTCGATGTCGGGCAGAGCGAGCTGCGCGCAAATCGCCTGCTCCAGCGTGGGACCGCGGGGCGATGCGAAGAGATCGAGCACCCGCGGCGCGAGGCCGGCCGACGGGGCAATCTCGCCGATGCCGGTGACGGTCATGGTCTGCTCTCGCCGTACGCCAGCACCAGTACGCCGAGGACGATGGCGCTGCAGCCCAGCACCTGCATGAGCGAAAGCCGGTCGCCGAAGTACCATACCGAGAACAGCGTGATGCTGACGATGTCGAGGTGCGAGGCGGCGAACGCCGGACCGATCGGCGCATGCCTGATGAGGGTCATGTAGGTCAGAAACGCGGCGATGCCGCCGACGGCGACGCCCAACAGCCACGGCTCGGCGGCGACGCGCTGCAGCCAGGCGGCGTCGAAGGTGACCGGGAGCGTGTTCTCGCCGGCGAACTTGAAGGCGATCTGCACGAAGGTATCCACCGCGATCAGCAGCAGGAACCCGGCGAACATCGTTGGCTTGCTCATGAGCCCCAGCCGACCATTCCCACGCCGATGCAGATCAAGAGCACGCCGATGGCGCGCGGGCGCGTTATGCGCTCGGCGAAGAAGTAGCGCCCGCACACCATCACCACCAGGATGTCGAGATTGGCAACCATCACCGCCTGCCAGAGCGGCACCAGCGACACGAATGCCAGCCATATGACGAAAGAGAGGATGTAGATGCCAACTCCGAGCCACAGCAGCGGCTCGAGCGCCAGCGCGCCCCACAGCCGGCTCGCCCGGCGATGGGCCCGCACCGAGGCCGCCTTGAACAGCAGCTGGCCCGCCGCTGTGCCCAGCAGGAAGACGGCGAGCAGCAGCGTAGCGAACAGATCCATTGCCGGATGAAGACCTCAGGTCGAGCCGAAGAACGCAGAGCGGTACATCAGTCTGTGGGTACCAGTCCCGGCGGCAGACGAAAAGCCCGGCCGGCCCGGCTTGGTCGAGGGCCGACCGTCTCCAGTGCGCTTGCAGCACTGCTGCGCGAGGACTGCCACCTATTCGGCCGCCTCCCGCACCGGTACGGGCCCCTCGTCGATTGGCAGGCCCAGGGCGCGGCGGATCGACTTGTGGTAGTGCGCCAGCGCCGGCTCGTTGCGGCCGTAGACGACGTGGGTCTGGGCGCCGGAGATGAAGCCGAGCTGCATGCTGCGGTTGGCGGGGAAGTCCTCGGTGGTGACGACCTTGATGGCAAGGTCGAGATTGGCGTCCCAGTGCCGCTTCTCATCCTCGGTCTCGACGGGCTTGGGGATGTAGAGGGAGGTCTCCATCACCGCGCGATCCGTGCGCCCGTCGACCGGGTAGATGCGGAAAATCTCGATGTGGTCGCCCTGCGGGGCGAAGATGGTATTGGCGAACATCGAGTAGACGATGGTGGTGTTCCACATCAGGTCCCACTCGCTCTCCGGCATGGCCTTGAGGCGCGGCAGCTTGGTGCGGCCGTAGACCAGGCGGAAATTCGGCCCGAACGGGGTGAACTCGCTGATGTTGTGCACCAGGATGTCGCCCAGGCTCTCCTTGTGCAGGAAGCCGAAGTGGTAGCTCTCGTGGAAGGTATCGACGAGCAGCTTCCAGTTCATCTGCTCGTGGTGCACGTGGCGGGCGTGAAAGTGATAGGTGTCGAGTTTCCAGGAGGCGATGTCGGGCCCCATGCCGTCGAGCCAGGGATCGATGTCGAGCTCCGCCGCCCCGCCGGGCGCGGGCGTGGGCAGCACCCAGACCATGCCGTACTTCTCCGCGAGCGGCAGCGGCGTGAGCCCGGGGCGCTCGGCCCTCACGCCCGGAAAGGAGCTCGCCTCCTCGGGAATTCCGCGCAGCATGCCGTCGCTGCCGTAGGTCCAGCCGTGGTAGGGGCAGGTGAAGGCGCCGGCGGTCCCGCAGCCTTGGGTCACCTTGGCGCCGCGATGGCGGCAGGCGTTGATGAAGGCCCTGAGCCGGCCGTCGCCGCCACGGGCGATGAGGATCGGCACGCCGGCGTAGTCGTCGGTGCGGTAGGAGCCGGGCTTGGGCCAGTCGCAGGAGAGGCCCATCACCAGCGGACGCCTGCGGATGAGCACCTCCTCCTCGCGCTTGTGGCGCTCCGGGCTCGTGTAGGCCGTCACCTCGTTGCGCCAGGGCGCGTCGGCCATGGCGGTGGTCCTGGTGTCGAGGTAGTGCAACAGCTTCTTGAGGAGAGCGATCTCAGTTGCCCGGTCCATGCTTTCCGGTTCCTCCCGAACATTCTTGGCACAATTGTAATCCGCGCCGCCGCCGCGGCGCCAGCCCCGTTTCAGCCCCGCTTTTCCTGCGCCGGCCCGCGCTAGGGTGCGCCCCGGTAGCGCGCCCGCGCCGCCTTCAGGGCCTCGTCGACCAGGGCGTTGGCAACGGCCATGCGCCGCAATGCCTCGTCCCTGTACAGAGGACCGGCCCGATCCGGATGGTTGCGGAAGGCGAACCGCCGGCGAGCCCGCTCCAGGTCTGCGGGCTCGCGGATGTCCTCGAGCTGCAGCTCCATCGCGACCGCCTCTTCCAGCGAGCGTGGACCCGCCCTTGGCCCGGCGGCGGCATCGCCGTCGGCGTAGGCCGAATGGACGGCGGCTTCAGGCCGCGGCGGCTCGGCTCCATCATTTGAGTGCGGCCAGACGAGGTCCGGCGCCAGGCGCCAGCGCGGCATCGTGGCGACGTCCGCCGGCCGGGGCTCTCCCTTCGCTAGCCGGTCGAGAAGGGCATCGAAGGCGGTTGCCGGCCCGGGGCCTGGCCGGCGGGGGCCTCGCAAGGACTCACGCGACATCGCAACGCTGCACGGGTTATCGCGGCGGCCTGCCGCGAGCGATGCACCAAGACTAGCCCGGCAACCGTTGAGAAATGTTGATCACGGCCGGCCCGAGCCGGTCAGCGGCCCGAAAAGTTCGGCCGGCGCTTCTCCATGTAGTGGGCGATGCCCTCGCGGAAGTCCTCCGTGTCCCGGCAGATCTCCTGCTCGCGGTTGGCGATCACCGTCGCCTCGGCCAGCGTCTGGAACATGGCTTCGTAGACCTGCTTCTTGATGATGCGCGTGGAGCGCGGCGAGGACAGGTTGGCGATGTCGGCGGCCTTGCTCTGCACGGCGGCCGCGAACCCCTCGGCCGGCAGCAGGCGCACCAGCCCCATGGCAGCCGCCTCCTCGGCCTCGACGGGCCGCGCCGAGTAGAGCAGGTCGAGCGCGTTCATGGGGCCGACGAGCCGCGGCAGCAGCCAGGCGATGCCGTGCTCGGCGACGAGCCCGCGCCGCGCGAAAGCGGTGGTGAGCCTGGCGCCGGCCGCCATGTAGCGGATGTCGCAATAGCAGGCGACGACGAAGCCGACGCCGGCCACGGGACCGTTGATGGCGGCGATGATCGGCTTGCCGATCGCCAGCATGTAGCTGAGGCGCTGGGCGAAGTTGGCCTCGAGGCCCTCCGTGGGCGCGGGCGGCGCCCCCAGCGTCGACCTGCCGGCCGCCGCCGCGGCCAGGCGGGACATGTCGGCGCCCGAGCAGAAGCCGCGGCCCGCGCCGGTGATGACGATCGCCCGTACACCCTCGTCTCGATCGGCCTTGGTCAGCGCCTCGCGCAGCTCGCCCGCCATCACCGCGGTCCAGGCGTTGAGCTTCTCGGGCCGGTTGAGCGTGATGGTCGCCACCCGGTCCTCGA
>DASRDL010000388.1:0-2442 GCA_035652635.1 Hyphomicrobiaceae bacterium
CTGGGCTAGCAGCTCCTGCCGCCTCAAGCCGCGAGCACGGCGGGCTCGGTCAGCACGGAATAGAGCGCGGCACGGTCCCTGGAGGCGCGCAGCTTGTCGATGGTGGCGGGCTCGCGCAGGAGGCGCGAGATGCGCGCCAGCGCCTTGAGATGGTCGGCGCCGGCATGCTCGGGCGCCAGCAGCAGGAAGATCAGGTCGACGGGCTCGTTGTCGAGCGCCTCGAACTCGATCGGCTCCTCGAGCCGTGCGAACACGCTCACGATCTTGCGCAGCGCCGCCACGCGACCGTGCGGGATGGCGATGCCGCTGCCGATGCCGGTGGAGCCGAGACGCTCGCGCTGCATGAGCGTGTCGAAGATCTCGCGCGCGTCCACGCCCGTCAGGGCGGACGCCCGCTGCGCCATCTCCTGCAGGGCCTGCTTCTTGGTCTTGGCCTTCAGCGAAGGGTAGATCGCCTCCGGGGTAATGAGGTCAGCGAGATCCATGTCCGTCTCTCACTTCCGGGACCGATGCTTCGCCTGCACGCGAAGCCGACTACGTTACTCGACGGCCTCTGCCGCGTCAGTGCTTGCCGCTTCGCAAGTGCGCCGGCGGCAGCACCGCGTCGGCGGGCGCCCACTGCCGCCCGATGTCGAAGGTACCCCCCTCACGCGCCCGAATTGCCATGCGCTCCAGAGCGTCTGATGCGCCCTTTTCCGGCTCGACCGCGAGCATCGCTCCGCAAGACCCGAATTCCGGGCCGCCGGCGCAATGCCCGAAGGCGCGTCTCTGCGCCCGGCGCATCGGTCGGCTGGAAACGCAGCTCTCGGCGCGCGGTTGACCGGGGCAGCTGCGATGCGGCGCGGACCGTAGATCAGGTGCCCATCACTGTCAATTAACGCTGAGTGGGCTCCGGGTGCCCGCTGCCGGCGGCGGTGGGGCGGCTGCGGCCGGCGCGCCGCGCGGCCTCAGGTGCCGGCGCCGAGCCTCGCCGCCATCTGCTTCTCGCGGCGACGCTGCACGGAGGACGGAATGCGCAGCGCCTCGCGGTACTTGGCCACGGTGCGGCGGGCGATGTCGATGCCGTCCCGCTTCAGCTGCTCGACGATCTTGTCGTCGGACAGCACCGCCTGCGGCGTCTCGGCCTCGATGAGCTGGCGGATGCGGTGGCGTACCGCCTCGGAGGAATGCGCTTCCTCGCCGTCGGCCGAGGCGATCGCCGAGGTGAAGAAATACTTGAGCTCGAACACCCCGCGCGGGGTGGCCATGTACTTGTTGGAGGTGACTCGGCTCACCGTCGATTCGTGCATGGAGATGGCGTCGGCCACCGTCTTCAGGTTGAGCGGCTTGAGGTGCTCGATGCCGTAGGTGAGGAAGCCGTCCTGCTGGCGTACGATTTCCTGGGCCACGCGCAGGATGGTGCGGGCGCGCTGGTCGAGGCTCTTCACCAGCCAGTTGGCGTTCTGCAGGCAGTCGAGCAGGTAGCCGCGATCCTGCTCCGACTGGGCGCTCTTGCTCACCGTGGCGTAGTAGCTGCGGTTCACCAGCACGCGGGGCAGCGTGTCGTTGTTGAGCTCTACCACCCAGCTGCCGTCGCGTGCCGGACGCACGATGACGTCGGGCAGCACAGGCTGGATCTGCTCGGTGCCGAACTTGAGGCCCGGTTTCGGATTGAGCCGCTTGATCTCGGCGATCATCTCGGCGAGCTCTTGGGCGTCCACGCCGACCGCCCGCTTCAGGGCTACCAGGTTGTGTCCGCCGAGCAGGGCGAGGTTGTCGAGCAGCCTGGCGATCTGCGGATCGTAGCGGTTCTGGTCCTTGAGCTGCAGTGCCAGGCATTCGGCCAGATCGCGGGCGAACACGCCGGGAGGATCGAAGCCCTGCAGGGTCTCGAGCACTTCCTCGATCAGGCTCGCGGGCGCGCCCAGCCTGTCGGCGAGATCGGCGAGGTCGCCGCGCAGGTAGCCCGCTTCGTCCACCATGTGGATGAGGTGGGCGCCGATCAGCCGCCGGGCCGGATCGACGACGACGACGTGAAGCTGCTCGGTCAGGTGGTCCGCAAGCGACAGGCCTGCCGCCACGAAATCCTCGAGGTTGGCCTCCTCGCCGCCGAACGTATTGCTCGTGCGCTGCCGCAGCGACGCCCACCCGCTGGGCTCGCCCTCGCCGCCGGCGGGCCGGGCCACACCGTTGATGGCACCGCCTTCGCGCTCCGCAGCCTTGAACGGGAACGTTTCCTCGCCGTTGGCCACCCACTCGCCGTCGGGATCGTCGTCGGCGGTGTGCGCCGGCGGTGCCGCCTCCTCCAGGCTCGGCTCGGGCGCCACCTCGTCGCGTTCCAGGAGCGGATTGCGCTCCATCTCGGCCTCGACGAAGGTGCACAGCTCGACGTTCGACAACTGGAGCAGGCGAATGGCCTGCTGCAGCTGGGGGGTCATCACCAGCTGCTGGCCTTGCCTCAGC
>DASRDL010000389.1:0-4748 GCA_035652635.1 Hyphomicrobiaceae bacterium
TCTGGTCGATGCCGGCTGCGACGTCATCACCTGCCACGTCGACAGCCCCAAGGTGGTGATCGAGACGGCCGAGAAGCGCGGCGTCAAGACCTGCGGTCACAACGCCTCGCAGGCACCGCTTGCACCCAGGGGCTTCATCACCGGCGCCGAGTACAAGTGGGAGACGGTCTACAAGGCCTACGCCGCCAACCTGGCCAAGGGCGAGCCGCTGCCCAACTTCTTCATCGGCGGCTACCACAACGACATGGTGCAGAACACGGCCTTCGGCGCCGGCGCCGGCGAGGCCGCGCGCAAGGCGGCAACCGAGGCCATCGCCGCCCTCAAGGCTGGCAAGCCGATCTACGTCGGCCCCCTCAAGGACAACCGGGGCAAGCTCGTGATCGACAAGACCTACGACAACTACGACCCCTACCTGGACGGCATGAACTACCTGCTCGAAGGCGTCGTGGGGTCGATCACGTGATATGCCTGTCATCCCGGAATTTCGCGCAAGCGTAATATCCGGGACCCAGGGCCCTGCGGAGGTCCGAGGATCGGTGTCGCAAGGGGAAGCTCGCCGTGCCGGTCCTGGCTACCGGCTCCTGGGCTGGACGCCCAAGGCCGGCATGACATCCACAGCGAACAGCATTTCATGCAGCGCCTGATGGACACAGCTGCTCCTACCACCGCCGAAGGCCTCGCCGCGAGCGCCGCCGTCTCCGATCTCGGCATCCGCGTGCGCCGGGCGGCCGAGTATATCGTCGTGCCGCTGTTCGCGCTCGGTGTCTCGGCGGCGCTGTTCTCGCTCTTCCTGCTCGCCGTCGGCAAATCGCCGCTGCAGTTCTACGAGCTCGTCTGGCGCGGCGGCTTCGGCACCGCCTTCTCGCTGCAGAACACCCTGCAGCGCGCGGCCCCCCTCATCCTCACCGCGCTCGCCATGGCGATCCCGGCCCGCATCGGCCTCATCATGATCGGCGGCGAGGGTGCGCTCGTGCTGTCTGGCTTTGCCGCCGCGGCCGTCGCCCTGCCGCTCATCGGCCGCGTGCCGGCGTTCGTGCTGCTCGGCGTGATGGCGCTCACCGCCATCGCCGTCGGTGCCGCCTGGGTCGGACTCGCCGGCTACCTGCGCCACGCGCGCGGTGTCAACGAGACCATCTCCTCGCTGCTGCTCACCTATATCGCCATCGCCATCATGAACTTCTTCGTCGAGGGCGCGCTGCGCGACCCGGGCTCGGCCAACAAGCCCTCGACCTTCCCGATCGGCGAGGCCAACATGGTGGGCAAGATTCCCGGCACCGACGTGCACTGGGGGCTGGCGGCCGGCGTGGTGCTGGCGATCGCGCTCCACATCCTGATGTCGCGCACCACCTTCGGCTTCGCTGCCCGCATCACCGGCGGCAATCCGCGCGCGGCGCTCGCGCAAGGGTTGCCCGTGGGCAGGCTCATCGTCGCGTGTGCCATGATCGCCGGGGCCTGCGCCGGGCTCGCCGGCTTCTTCGAGGTGGCGGCCATCCATGGGCGCGCCAACGCCTCGCTGGTCGCCGGCTACGGCTTCACCGGCATCCTCGTCGCCTTCCTCGCCCGCCACAACCCGCTCGCCATCGTGCCTGTCGCGGTTCTGTTCGGAGGAATTGCCGCAGCCGGCGGCCTCGTGCAGCGCCGCATGGGGCTGCCCGACGCCACCGTGCTGGTGCTGCAGGGTTTCATCTTCGTAGTGCTGCTCGTCTCAGAGACGCTCTACGGCCGCTTCGCCGTCTTCGGCGGCACCAGGAGCACCGACCGGGTATGAACGAGGCTGCCGTCACCACCGTGCTCATCGCCATGGTCGGCGGGGCCGTCCGCGTGTCCACGCCGTTCATGTTCGTGGCGCTGGGCGAGACCATCACCGAGAAGTCGGGGCGCATCAACCTGGGGCTCGAAGGCACGCTCGTGCTCGGCGCCATGGTGGCCTACATGATGTCCTACAAGTCGGGCTCGCCCTGGATCGGCGTGCTGGCGGCCGGCGGCGTGGGGACGCTGCTCGGCGGCATGCACGGCTACGTGTGCAGGCTGCCGCGCGTCAACGACGTGGCGATCGGAATCGCCATGATGTCGTTCGGCGTCGGCCTCGCCTTCTTCTTCGGCAAGCCCTACATCCAGCCGACCGCGCCGCGTCTGCCGTCGGTGCCGATCGGCGAATGGCTGGGGCTGACGGGGCAGCTCAAGGTGGCCCTCGACGTCAACCCGCTGTTCCTCGCCGGCATCGCTGTCGCCGTGCTGCTGTGGTGGGCCCTGCGCAACACGCGCTGGGGGCTGATCCTGCGCACCGTCGGCGACAGCGCGCCGGCCGCCCGCGCGATGGGCATCTCGGTCGACCTGGTGCGCTTCCTCGCCACCGCGGGCGGCGGCTTCCTCGCCGGCATCGCCGGGGCCTTCCTCTCGCTCTATTACCCGGGCTCCTGGAACGAGGGTCTGTCCTCCGGCCAGGGCCTGATGGCGGTGGCGCTCGTCATCTTCGCGCGCTGGGACCCCTTGAAGTGCGTGCTCGCCGCCCTGCTGTTCGGCGCGGCCGGCGCGCTGGGGCCGGCGCTGCAGTCGATCGGCGTCACCCAGGGCTACTACTTCTTCAATGCCGCCCCCTACATCCTCACCCTCCTCATCATGATCGCCTCGGCCGGCTCCAAGCGCGCCCTGCGCGACGTTCCGGGCGAGCTCTCCATGACGCGCTGACCCATGCCCACCATCACAGCCGATCCTTATGCCTGGCCGTTCGACGGCGACTTGAAGCCCGCGAATACGGCCCTCATCGTCATCGACATGCAGACCGACTTCTGTGGGCATGGCGGCTACGTCGACAAGATGGGCTACGACATCGCTCTGACACGCGCGCCGATCGAGCCGATCAGGCGGCTCCTGCTCGCCATGCGCAGCAAGGGCTATCACGTCTTCCACACGCGCGAGGGCCATCGCCCCGATCTTTCCGACCTGCCCGCCAACAAGCGCTGGCGCTCGCGCCGGATCGGTGCCGGCATCGGTGATCCTGGACCGTGCGGCAAGGTGCTGGTGCGCGGCGAGCCCGGCTGGGAGATCATCCCGGAGCTGGCGCCGCTGCCGTCCGAGACCGTCATCGACAAGCCCGGCAAGGGCTCGTTCTGCGCCACCGACCTGGAGCTGCTGTTGCGCGTCAAGGGCATCCGCAACATCGTGCTCACCGGCATCACGACCGACGTGTGCGTGCACACCACCATGCGCGAGGCCAACGACCGCGGCTTCGAGTGTCTGCTGGTGGAGGACTGCTGCGGTGCCACCGATGCCGGCAACCACGCCGCGGCGATCAAGATGGTGAAGATGCAGGGCGGCGTCTTCGGCGCGGTATCGAGCTGTGCCGCCCTGATCGAGCAGCTGCCATGACAGCCAGCGCAACTTCCCCCTCACCAGTTCGGCCGGATGACTTACGGCCGCGCCATCGCGGTCACGGACGCGGTTGGGATGCCCCCCGCGTCCGCAAGTCATGGCCGCACGCCCTCTCCCCGGTGGGGAGAGGGGGCGCGACGTTCTCCGAGGGACCAGGCTGCGTCGGACACGTTGTAGTGCGAGCGCGCGCAAGAGCCCCTTCTCCCCTCGGGGAGAAGGTGCCCGAAGGGCGGATGAGGGGGCCTTCGAGTCTCTGGACTACCACGGAAGGAAATGACCTTGGCCGCCACTGAGTCGCGCACGGCGCCGTCGCTGCAGGCGATCGGCATGACCAAGCGGTTCGGCGCGATGACGGCGCTCGACAACGTCAGCGTGGACATTCCTGCCGGCTCGTTCCATGCGCTGCTCGGCGAGAACGGTGCCGGCAAGTCGACGCTGGTCAAGTGCATCATGGGCTTCTATGCGGCCGACGAGGGCACCGTGCTGCTCAACGGCCGCGAGGTCGCCATCGCCAACCCCAGGGACGCGCGCGCCCACGGCATCGGCATGGTCTACCAGCACTTCACGCTGGTGCCGTCGCTCACCGCCGCCGAGAACCTCGTCATCAACCGCGCCGATGCGCCGGCCGTCATCAACTGGAGTGCGGAGAAGCGGCGGCTCGAGGAGTTTCTCGCGCGCATGCCGTTCCGCGTGCCCCTCGATACGCCCGTCGCCTCCCTGGCGGCCGGCGAAAAGCAGAAGCTCGAGATCCTCAAGCTGCTCTATCTCGACCAGCGCTTCATGATTCTCGACGAGCCGACCTCGGTGCTCACCCCCGGCGAGGCCGACGAGATCCTGAGCCTGCTCAAGGGTATGGCCCAGAAGGGCGACATCACCGTGGTCATGATCACCCACAAGTTCCGCGAGGTGACGGCGTTCGCCGACGCGGTGACGGTTCTGCGGCGCGGCAGGCACGCGGGCGGCGGCAAGGTCGGCGAGCTCTCCACCCGGGACATGGCGCGCATGATGATCGGCGACACGCCCGTGCGCGAGACCGCCAAGCGCAAGGAGCGCCACCACGACGAGGTGGTGCTGGAGCTGTCCGGGCTGTGCGCCGAGGACCAGGAGGGGCTGCCTGCCATTGATGCGCTCAACCTCAAAGTGCACGCCGGCGAGATCGTCGGCATCGCCGGCGTGTCCGGCAACGGCCAGTCGGAGCTGGTGGAGGTGCTGTCGGGCCAGCGGCCGCTCGCCGACGGCGGCATCTTCATCCGCGGCGAGCGCTTCGAGCCGACGCGGGACCACTTCGACCGCTTCAAGGTGTTCGGGCTACCCGAGGAGCCGCTCAAGAACGCCACCGTGCCGCGCATGACGGTGGCCGAGAACATGGCCTTCCG
>DASRDL010000390.1:0-8420 GCA_035652635.1 Hyphomicrobiaceae bacterium
CCGCAGGACGGCCGGATAACCGGCCGGCTGGAGGCCAGGATCGGCCCGATCGCGGCGAGCTTCGCCGGTGAAGGCAGCATCCGGCAGATCGCAGCCGAGCACCGCCAGATCGTCGAGGGCCGCGGCAGCGACCGGCGCAGCGGCTCGCGCACCACCGGCAGCGTCGACTACCGTCTCACCGCGGTTGCCGGCGATGGCGGCGGCGCGGCCACGCGCGTCGATGTCGTCATCGCCTACACGCTGGCGGGACCCCTGGCCCAGGTCGGCCGCTCCGCGCTGGTACGCGACCTCGTGCGGCGCATCGGCGAGGCTTTTGCGCAGAACCTGGACGCCCGCCTCGCCGATCCCGGCGCGGCCCTGCCCCGGGCGCGCCTCGGCGGCCTGTCGCTCATGGTTCAAGTGCTGGTCGACCGCCTGCGCGCCTGGCTCGCCCGCCTCACCGGAGGCAGCTGACGGGGGCCGCCACAGAAAGTTCACGCACCGGTGCTCAGGTGCACGCCGCAAATGCCGCCACGTGAGGTTTCGCGTCATGTCGAAGCTCCGCCACCTGCTCAGCATCAAGGCCCGCCACCTGCTCGCGGCGGTGCTCATCGCCGGCCTCGGGTCTGCGCCGCTGCCGGCGGCGGGCCAGAGCAGCAGCTACATCAAGATCCCCAACCAGGACGCGGAGATGGAGGCGGCGAAAGCGCAGGCGCGCGCCACGCTGCCGCAGTTCTGGGACAGGCTCGCCAATCCGGGCGCCGGCGAGGAGGGCTTCGCGCTGAAGGTGGCGCTGCCCTACGGCACCAACAACACCGAGCACATCTGGACCAAGGACGTGGAGCGCACGGACGGCAAAATCACCGGCGTCATCAACAACGTGCCGCGGGACGTGAAGGGCGTGCGCATCGGCCAGCGCATCGACATCGCCGAAGCGCAGATCTCGGACTGGATGTTCCTGCGCAACGGCAGGATGGTGGGCAACTACACGCTGCGCCCGCTGCTCAAGCGCATGCCGCCCAAGGACGCCGCGCGCTACCGCGCCATGCTGGAGACGCCGTAGCCGGGGCCGGGCGTAGGTTGGGTTAGGGCGAAGCCGTAACCCAACGTGCTGTGGGGGCACGATCCGCAGGCCCGACGGCGCGGCTTCGACGGCACGGATTGTTGGGTTACGCGCTGACACGCTAACCCAACCTACGGGGCCCTCAATCGCGCAGCAGCTCGTTGATGCTGGTCTTGGCGCGCGTCTTCTCGTCGACGGTCTTGACGATCACGGCGCAGTAGAGCGACGGCGCCGGCATGCCGTTGGGATAAGGCGGGCTCGGCAGCGAGCCCGGCACCACCACCGAATAGGGCGGCACCTCGCCCACGTAGATGCGGCCCGTGGCGCGGTCGATCACCTTGGTGGAGGCGCCGACGAAGGTGCCCATGGCCAGCACCGAGCCCTCGCCCACCACCACGCCCTCCACCACCTCGGAGCGGGCGCCGATGAAGCAGCCGTCCTCGATGATGGTGGGATTGGCCTGCAGCGGCTCGAGCACGCCGCCGATGCCGACGCCGCCCGAGAGGTGCACGTTCTTGCCGATCTGGGCGCACGAGCCGACCGTGGCCCAGGTGTCGACCATGGTGCCCGAGCCTACCCAGGCGCCGAGGTTCACGAACGAGGGCATCAGCACGACGTTGGGCCCGATGTAGGCCGAGCGGCGCACCACCGCGCCGGGCACGGCCCGGAAGCCCGCCTTGCGGAAGTCGTCCGCGGTCATGCCGGCGAGCTTGGAGGGCACCTTGTCCCACCAGCTGGCCCCGCCCGGCGCGCCGGCAATCAGCCCCATGTCGCTGAGTCGGAACGACAGCAGCACGGCCTTCTTCAGCCACTGGTTGACGACCCAGGCGCCGTTCTTCTTCTCGGCCACGCGCGCCTCGCCCTTGTCGAGCAGGTCGAGCGCGGTCTCGACGGCCTCGCGGGTCTTGCCGCTGCTCGAGGGCGTGATGGCCTCGCGCTGCTCCCAGGCGGCTTCGATGATGGACTGCAGGGACGTGTGCATGGCTAGCGTTCTGGCGTGCCGGGCACAGCCTGTCAACGCCTGTGCGGTTGCACGCCTGTGCGGGCCCGCTAGCCGAGCCCGCCCTGCCGCTCGACGAACTCCGCCACGCCGGCCGCACCCTCCCCGGTCTTGAGGTTGGTGAAGAGGAACGGCCGCTGCCCCCGCATGCGCCTGGCATCCTGCTCCATCACATCGAGCGAGGCACCCACGTGCGGGGCGAGGTCGATCTTGTTGATCACGAGGAGATCGGAGCGGGTGATGCCGGGACCGCCCTTCCTCGGGATCTTTTCGCCCTGCGCCACGTCGATGACGTAGATGGTGAGGTCGGCGAGCTCGGGGCTGAAGGTGGCGGCGAGATTGTCGCCGCCCGACTCGATCAGGATCAGATCGAGGGCCGGAAACTTCGCCTGCATCTGGGTGATGGCGGCGAGGTTGATGGAAGCATCCTCGCGGATCGCCGTGTGCGGGCAGCCGCCCGTCTCCACGCCCATGATGCGCTCCTCGGGCAGGGCGCCGGCGCGCATCAGGATCAGGGCATCCTCCTTGGTGTAGATGTCGTTGGTGATGGCGCAGATGTCGTAGCGGTCGCGGAAGGCCTTGCAGAGCGCCTCCATCAGCGCCGTCTTGCCGGAGCCGACAGGGCCGCCGATGCCGACGCGCAGCGGGCCGTTGGGGGATTTCGTCATCGGGCGAGGCCTTGCAGAACCAGGGTGCCGTAGCCGGCACCGATGAGGAGGCATAGCGGAGAGTAGGCGCGCGCGTCGAGCGTGGCGAAGGGCTCCTCGCTGAAGCGGCGGCGCCAGGCGAAAGTATAGCCGGCCAGCCCGCGACCGATGAAGACCGCGGCAATGCCGACGCCGGCCACGGGCGTCAGCCAGCGCGGCCACGGCCCGGCGAGGAGGCCTGCGGCAAAGAGGGGCCACAGGGCAACGGCCGCGAGCAGCCCGGCCACGGCGAAGCAGGCCCGCGCCCCCGGCACGCGCGTGATGCCGCGCACGCCGACGGCGGCCTTGGCGAGGCGCTCGGCGCTCCCGGCCGGCCAATGGCTGCCGAGGCCCCAGGCGGCGTGCAGCCCGGCGATGCAAGCCACCACCGCACACAGCCCGACGGCGAGCAGCGTCATGATCGGAACAGCCGCGTGTACTGGGTCTCGTGGCGCATGGAGGCGATGTCCGCCGAGACGGCGGCCCCACCGATGTCGTCGAGGCTCGCGCCCAGCGCCGCCGCCACCACCTGCGGGATGAGCGGCTCGAGCCGCGCCAACACGCGCAGGCCGTCGCTCTGGCCGAGGGGGACGAGGCGCACGCCGGCCGACACGATGTTGGCGGCGAACGCCTGTGCGAACGCCTGCGCCGTCTCGGCCAGGGGCAGGCCGTGCGCCGCCGCGCAGGCGCCGACCGCGACGGGATAGGCGATCTCGCGACCGGTCTGTGTCAGCGCCTCGAGCTCGGATCTGGGCCAGGCGGCCAGCGTGGCGGCAAGAAAGGCGCTGCCCTGCGCCAGCGTCTCCAGCCGGCGCTCGGCCGACGGCGCGAAGGCGGCGGCCAGCTCTGCAACTTCAGTCAGAGCGCGCGTGTCGCCGGCAGCCATCGCCCGCCAGGTGGCGGCGAGGAAGATGAGGTCGCTGCGGCCGGCGCCGTGCACCAGCAGATCCTCGATCCAGCTCGCGAGGCCTGCGGCGTCGTGCACCCGGGCCGCCTCTACGGCCCACTCCAGCCCGTGCGAGTAGCTGTAGGCTCCGACCGGATAGGCCGGCGACAGCCATGTCATGAGGCGCGAGAGCGTCGGGGCGGGCCGCAACGCTTCCTCTTTGCCTTGCGGCACGGGGGCTCCGAGCGGGCCGCGAGAGCCCGTGCCTCTGGTTTTCGTGCTCGGCCCTGTCTTCATGCCACCCCATCCCTGTCCGCTCCGCCTCGTGGGGAGGGGAAGAGTACGTCGCTATCGCCGGCGATCACCGTGATGGCGGTGGTCGTGATGATGATCGTGGTGATGGTCGTGCTCGTGGGCATGGGCATGGCCGTGCCCGGTGACGGCGCCCTCGCCGTAGGCGCCGCCCTCGGGGTTGAACGGACGCTCCACCGGGCGCACCTCAGCGCCGAGCCGCCGCACCATGTCGGCGATGACGTGATCGTCGCGGATGTGGATCGCTCCAGCCCCGATCTCGGTCGCGAGGTGGCGGTTGCCCAGGTGCCAGGCAAGGCGCGCGAGCTCCACGGCGGAAGCGCAGGTGATTTCCAGCAGCCGCTCTGGTGCCGCCTCCACGGCGACGATGCGGCCGTCCTCCAGCCGCAGGCCGTCGCCCGCGCGCAGCACGGGCGCCTTGGCGAGATCGAGCAGGAATGCCAGGCCGCCCGCTCCGGTGAGCGCAATGCGCCGCCGCGTGCGCCCGTCGTAGTCGAGCGCGACGACGTCGGCCGGGGCGCCGGACCAGGTGCCGGCAGGGAGGACCTCGCTCGCACGCGGTATGGAGGGGCGGCTTGCCATCAGGTCTTGGGCCGGGTCGCCTCGAAGGCGGGCACCGCCTTGGCGAAGGTGTCGAGCCAGGCGACGAGCTTGGGATGCCCGGCGCGCCATTTGCCCTCGTGGCGGAAGTCGAGGTAGCCCAGCGCGGCGGCGAGCGTGAGGTGCCCGTAGTCGGGACTCGCGCCCCATGCGGGCGGGGCCTTTTCCAGCTGGTCGAGGGCACGGTCGATCTTGGCCTGCTGGCGCTGCTGCCAGGGCGCGTGCCACTTGTCCTCGGGACGGAAGCGCTTCTCGTAAACGAGCAG
The DNA here is from genome assembly GCA_035652635.1 of Hyphomicrobiaceae bacterium. Taxonomy (GTDB): domain Bacteria; phylum Pseudomonadota; class Alphaproteobacteria; order Rhizobiales; family Hyphomicrobiaceae; genus AWTP1-13. The sequence continues at coordinate 4,793 of DASRDL010000390.1, forward strand.
CAGCGCCGCATCGAGGATGCCGTCGGCCAGCGCTCCCAGCACCAGCGTACGCCAGCGCTCGGGTCCGCTCTTCGGGAACAGCACCGGCGAGGGCGCGAGGCTGTCGAGGTACTCGCAGATCACGTGGCTGTCGAAGATGGCCATGCCGCCGTCGACGATGAGCGCCGGGATCTTGCCCAACGGGTTGGTGGTGTTGAGCTCGGGGTTGTCGCCCGGGTTGGTGTCGACGGTGGTGATCTCGATCTTGTCCGCCAGTCCCTTCACGAGCAGGGTCATCTTCACCTTGCGGCCGTAGGGGGAGAGCGGACTGGACAGGAGCTTCATCATGGATGTGGCGCCTCCGGCAGGGCTTGGGTGCGAGGGCCGTGGCCCCCGCCGGGCAATGGTGCCCGGCGGGATGGCGCCCGGGCAACAAAAAAAGCCGGTGCTGGAGCAACGGCCGCAGGACTTGCGCGCATAGGGCGGCGAGAAGGAACCGGCCCGCGCCCGGCGCGGCCTCGTGAGCTCGGCGCCAGGCCGGCCCCCCGCTCTGCCTAGCGGGCCGGTCCCGTGAGGGGGAACCTAGCGCCACCGCGCCGCCCACGCTCGCAGAAAATCGCGCCGTCGGCGGAGGCTGGGGAAATCGTGCACAAGCCGGTGCGCAGGCTTGATTTTCGCTTGCGCGTTCATGCGCAGGCGCGCGCGCGTCAACCGGCGAACAGCGGTCTCAGCGCCTCCACCAGCAACCGCAGCTGCACGTCCTCGTCCTTGAGCGCGAGCTGCGCGGCGAACCAGTCGTGCACCAGCTGGCAGAACTTCTCGGGCGCCGCTTGCGAGCGCGCTCGCGGGTCGCCGAACATTTCCACGTCGGCCTTGCTCCAGCCGCGCTTGGCAAGGTCGGCCAGGAGCACATCGTAGTCGGCCTGGCTGGGTCGCGGATATACGCGCGGCGGCGACTTGCGGCCGTCGGCGATCGCCTCGAACACGGCCGTCATCTGCGCCTGCAGCTGGGCGGTGTGCTTGGCGTTCTGCATCAGCGAGATCACGGTCGGGCTCACCTCGCCCTTGAAGATGAACTCGTAGCAGGCCTCCGCGCTGTGCTTGCGCAGCTGCACGAGATTGGCATGGAAGGCGGCGGCGACCGCCTTGAGGCGAGGAAAGCTCGCGGCCAGCGCGTACCTGGCGTTCTCGCGCCGCAGCGTCACCAGCGCGCGCGCCATCTCCTGGGCGATGGCGGCATCGTCCTTGTTCTCGGCAGCGAGAGCGGCGATCTCCTTGAGCCGTTCGCCGTACCAGTCGGGGAACTCCTGCTTGATCACGCGCCACAGCGGCTTGCCCTGCAGGGCGGCGTCGACGCCCTGCGGAGCGCCGACGAAGCCCGCCAGCGGCGAGTCCGCGGCGTTCCTGCGGTCGGCGTCGATGCTGCCGGTGCTGCCTCCGGGCAGTCCGCCCGGCAACAGCGACGATAGCGACCGCACGTAGTCGGTCAGCATCTCGCGCCTGGGATAGGCGAACGTGCCCGCCGCACCCAGCGCGCCGAGGAAGACGAGGATCACGAGTGCCCTCTTCAGTCTGCCGCCGGTGGGCTCCTCCTCGAGATCCGGACCGGGCTCGCGCATGGGGCGGCGCTCCCGCCTGCCGGTGCCAGCCGCGCCCCGCGCCGTCGCATCCGGGCGGAGCGGCCACCGCTGATGTCCGTCGTGGGCCGCGGGAGCCGGCCGCGCGCCCGCTCCTGCGGGCCTGGCTGCCGGAGCCGGCGGTCTCGCCGGCTTGCGCGGCGGGAAGACGGCGACCGCCGGCCGCCAGTCCGGAAAGCCGTCCCGCCATACGAGGTCGGTCGGCTGCAGGTGACCCTCCTCGACGATCCGGTGCAGCTCGGCGTCCGACAGCGGCCCGTACTGCTGGCCGTCGCGGGCGAGATACCACTGGATCGGTGAGGCTGACGGGGACATGTTGCGACTCATTCCGGCAGATCCGACTGCCCGTCTTGGCTGCCATGCTCGGCTATTCTAGGAGCCCACGCGGCCATCTCGTCCTCAGGCTTTCGTCTTTTCCCCAGTTCCGGCCGCCCAACGCGTGCCCCCAGCTTGTCCGGCGACCATGGCCTTGCGGCGGCATGAGCCGGACCGCGATGCGAGCCCGGTTGTGCGCCGCACTATCGACTTGAAGCCGGCGCTAGGCACGCGCTATAACCCCGCGCCACAGCGGCAAAAAAGCACGCCACGGAGCATCGTATGGCTGTTGAGCGCACCTTGTCCATCATCAAGCCTGATGCCACCGGGCGCAACCTCACCGGCGCCATAAATGCTCTGATTGAGAAATCCGGCTTGCGGATCATCGCCCAGAAGCGCGTGCGCTGGAGCAAGGCCCAGGCCGAGAAGTTCTACGAGGTGCACAAGGCCCGCCCGTTCTACGGGTCGCTGGTGGCGTTCATGACCTCCGGGCCGATCGTGGTTCAGGTGCTGGAGGGGGAGAACGCGGTCAAGACCTACCGTGACGTGATGGGCGCCACCGATCCCGCCAAGGCGGCGCCTGGCACCATTCGCAAGAGCTTCGCCGAAAGCATCGAGCGCAACTCGGTGCACGGCTCGGACAGCCCCGAGAACGCCAAGATCGAGATCGACCTCAATTTCAAGCCCGACGAGATCGTCGGCTGAAGGGCGCGGCGTGCGGCTGCCGCCCGGGGGAGGTCGGCATGATTACGCCCGACTACGTGCGCACCATGGCCAGCTACAATCGCTGGCAGAACCGCAACCTCTACGGCGCCGCCGACACCTTGAGCGACGAGGCCCGCAAGATGCAGCGCGGCGCCTACTTCGGCTCCATCCACGGCACGCTCAACCACATCCTGTTCGGCGACCAGATGTGGATGGCCCGCCTCGCCGGCACGCCGCGGCCGAAGGCGGCCGGCATCCCGGACTCGCCCAGCATGTACGAGAGCTGGGACGATCTGAAGCGCGAGCGCTCGGCCTTCGACGAGGTGATCATCGGCTGGGCGGAGACACTCGATCCGGCCTGGCTCGAGGGCGATCTCACCTGGCTGTCCGGCGCCACCGGGCGCCAGGTGACCAAGCCCAAGGCCCTGCTGGTGGCGCACATGTTCAACCACCAGACGCACCATCGCGGCCAGGTGCACTGCATGCTGACGCAGGCCGGCGTCAGGCCCGGCGACACGGATCTGCCGTTCCAGCGGCTCTGACCGCCGCCACGAACCGCGCCGCAGCCGGCATCTGCCGCACTACTCCCAGATGGTACCGATCACGGCCATAACGAGGAGGGCAAGGACGAGGAGGGCGACCAGAGCAGGCGCGCGCGAATGCGTCCACTCGAAGTACATCATCGCTGCCTGGCCCTCGGCTTGCTGCGTGTGCGATCCGCGCCCGCGTCGGGATTGGCGCGAGCGGCCTCCACGTTTCTCCGCGCTGTCTCGTCGCCGCCTGCTCCGCGGAGCTCCTTGTCGAGCCGCTCCTGCAACGGCTTGAACCTGGTCCAGCCGGGAACCGTTGCTGCCAGGTTCACGTCTTTCCACTTCTCGTGATAGCCCGGCTCCTTCTGCAGCTTCTCGAAGCGGACGAAGAGGTAGTCGACCAGGCGCTGCATGCGCTGGTAGCGGTCGGTCTGCTTCGGCCAGTCGTAGACTGCGAGCACC
>DASRDL010000391.1:0-3375 GCA_035652635.1 Hyphomicrobiaceae bacterium
GCTCAAGGGGCTGGAGGAGCTGCAGCGCGCTCCCAACCAGGCCGCCGCTGCCGAGATGGTGCTGATCCGGCTCGCCTACACCGCCGACCTGCCGACGCCGGCCGACATCATCGATGCGCTGGGCGGCGGCGCCGGACGGCCGGCGCCCAAGCCGGCGCCCGCCCGCGCGGCAGCGCGGCCGGCGGTCGCCCCTCCCGTCGATGCCCTGGAGGCGGCCGCGGACGAGGACAGCCCGGCGGACGACGAGACCGAGCTGGCGTTGCCGGAGGACCCCGAGGTGGCCGCTGCGGCGCTGCCGATCGTGCGCAGCTTCGCCGACGTGGTGGCAGCTGCCGGCGAGCGGCGCGAGGCCAAGCTCAAAGTGCACCTGGAAGAGCACGTGAGCCTGGTGCGCTTCGACCCGGCCGGCAGCATCGAGCTGCACCTGCTTCCCGGCGCGCCCAAGGAGCTCGCCAACGAGCTGCGCGAGAAGCTCAACGCCTGGACCGGCAGGCGCTGGATGGTGGCGCTGAGCAAATCGCCCGGCGAGCCGCCGCTGGGCCAGGTGCAGCGCGAGCGGGAGGCGGCGGAAATCCGCGACATCGCCGCGCACCCGGCGGTGGCCGCCGTGCTCCAGCAGTTCCCGGAGGCGCAGGTCACGCACGTGCGCCCGCTCGACCGCACCCCGACCGACGATACCGGCACCGGCTGACGGGCGCCCTCGCCCACACCAACAGGCCATGGGCGGGGGCATGTTGCGGTCGCGCGCTGCCCACGACACGGGATAGGCTGCCCCGGGGAGAGGATCGCTCGGCAAGGCAAGGGGAGCCGCAACGCATGGCCAACATCGCAAGCTTCGGGCTCGACGTCGGCACCTATGGTCCGCTCGCCAACCCCGAGACCATCCTCGCGCTCGCCCGGCAGGCGGAGGAGGGCGGCTTCTCCTCCATCTGGCTCGCCGACCACGTGGCGTTTCCGGTGTCGTTCGCCTCGAAATATCCCTACAGCGCCGGCGGCGACTTCCCCACGCGGCTGGCCGAGCCGCTGATGGAGCCGGTCGCCACCATGGGCGTCCTGGTCGGCGCCACGCGGCGCGTGCGCATCGGCACGGCCGCCCTCATCATGCCCTACCGCAACCCGGTGCTGCTGGCGCGCATGCTGGTGACGCTCGACCAGTTCTCCGGCGGGCGCGTCGTGCTGGGCGCGGGCGTGGGGTGGCTCGAGGAGGAGTTCCGGGTGCTGGGCGCCCACGACTTCAAGCGGCGCGGGCGGGTCACCGACGAGTATCTGGAAATCTTCAAGGCGATCTGTGCCGGCGGCGAGGTCGCCTACCGCGGCGAGACCTACGGCTTCGCGCCGGTCTTCTCCGCGCCCGGCTCCGTGCAGCGGCCGCACCCGCCCATCCTGATCGGCGGCCTCTCCGACGCGGCGCTGCGCCGGGTCGTGCGCCACGGTAACGGCTGGCTCGCCGTCACCGCGCCGCCCGACAGGCTCAGCGAGCGCCTGGGCGTGCTCTCCCGCATCGCCGCCGAGGCCGGCCGCCCGCCCGGCGACATTGCACTCGCCTACAAGATGTTTCTCGACATCGGCGCGGCCAAGCGCGGGCCGTTCGGCGCGCGGGAGCCCGGCACCGGCTCGCAGGCCGAGATCATCGACGACATCAAGCGGCTGTTCGATCTAGGCTTCACCCAGGTCATCGTGCGCTACCGCGGCGCCGACCCGGCCGAGCTGACGCGCCAGATCGACCGCTTCGTCGGCGAGATCGTGCCCAGGGTGTGAGGGGTGCGGGCATTAGAATCGCCGGGCCCCAGTGTGTGGCGCTACCCGACCGTGGCGCGATGCTCCTTGCGCGCATCGAGCGGAACGAACCGGCGCTCGGTCGCGCCCACGTAGAGCTGGCGCGGGCGCACGAGCTTGCTGTCCTCGTCGGTCAGCATCTCGATCCAGTGGGCGATCCAACCCACCGTGCGGGCGACCGCGAAGATCGGCGTGAACATCGACATCGGGATGCCGATCGCGCGCATGATGAGGCCCGAGTAGAAGTCGATGTTGGGATAGAGCTTGCGCTCGACGAAGTAGTCGTCCTCGAGCGCGATGCGCTCGAGCTCCATGGCCGTCGCCAGGAAGGGGTCGTCGCGCCTGCCGCAGGCGGCGAGCACCTCGTGGCAGTGGCGCCTCAGCACCTTGGCGCGTGGATCGTAGCTCTTGTAGACGCGGTGGCCGAAGCCCATCAGCCGGTAGGGGTCGCGCTTGTCCTTGGCGCGCCTGAGGATCTCGGGGATGCGGTCGACCGAGCCGATCTCCTCGAGCGTGTGCAGGACGCCCTCGTTGGCGCCGCCGTGCAACGGCCCCCACAGCGAGGCGATGCCGGCGGCGATGCAGGCGTAAGGGTTGGCCCGCGACGAGCCCACCGCGCGCACCGTGGAGGTGGAGGCGTTCTGCTCGTGGTCGGCCTGCACGATCAGCAGCGCCTCGAGCGCCCTGGCCGCCACCTCGGACACCTTGTAGGTCTCGCAGGGCACGGCGAACATCATGTGCAGCAGGTTCTCGGCGTAGCCCAGGTCGTTGCGCGGATAGACGAACGGCTGGCCCAGGGCGTACTTGTGGGCCATGGCGGCGATGGTGGGCATCTTGGCGATCAGCCGGTGGGCGGCGATCCGGCGGTGGCCGGGGTCGAAAATGTCGAGACTGTCGTGATAGAAGGCGGACAGCGCGCCGGTCACGCCGCACATCACCGCCATCGGATGGGCATCGCGCCGGAAGCCGCGGTAGATGGCGTGGATCTGCTCGTTGAGCATGGTGTGGTGCGTGATGTCGGCGGCGAACTGCGCCCGCTGCGCGGCGGAAGGCAGCTCGCCGTTGAGCAGCAGCCAGGCGACCTCCAGGAAGTCCGAGCGCTCGACCAGCTGGTCGATGGGGTAGCCGCGATAGAGCAGGATGCCCGCCTCGCCGTCGACGTAGGTGATGGCCGAGCGGCAGATGCCGGTGGCGGTGAGCCCGGGATCGAAGACGTAGCGGCCCGTGGCCTGCCTGATGCCGCGCACGTCGATCATCTCGCTGCCGAGGGTCGGTGCGAGCACGGGCAGCTCGGCACGCTTGCCCGTTGCGGGGTCGATCAGCTCCATCACTGAGCTGTTGCGGCGGATGTCCTGCATGGCTGCCTCCGGCACGAGCGCACGCGGCGGTCGGGTGGCAATGGACATCTGCATCGATTTGATGTCAATATTGATAATCTTGATCAATATGAGGTGAGCGCATGCTGATCTCGGCGCGGGAGGCCGCACGGCGCCTGGGCGTCAAGCCCGCCACCCTCTATGCCTACGTGAGCCGCGGACTGCTGCGCTCGACGCCCGCGCCGGGCAGCCGCGAGCGGCGCTACTACGCCGACGACGTGGA
>DASRDL010000392.1:0-9981 GCA_035652635.1 Hyphomicrobiaceae bacterium
CATGATCGTGGCCGGGGCCGACGGCTTCGTGAAGAGCCAGTATCGCAAGTTCAACATCAAGTCGGCCGATCTCGCGCCCGGCGACGACTATGCCATGATGCGCGAGGTGCTGAGCCGGCGCTTCAAGCGCCTGCTGCTCGACGCCGCCGAGGCGCCGGCGGCAGCGCCGGAGGCTGCGCGGCTGCCAGCCCCGCCAGCCCCGCCTTCGAGCGACGCGGCCGAAGACGGGGCAGGATCGCGCATCGAGGAGCCCCAGCCGCCCCCCATCGACCGGCGCGGCGGCAGTGCGCTCGCCTTCGGCGTGCTGCGTGCCGATGCAGCCGACACTGCGATCGTCAGCGAGGCGGAGGTTGCGCGATTGGAAGCCGATGCGGAGAGCGATCCGCAGGAGCCCGAGTCCGCGGGCGAGGAGTTCCCGGCCCGTCCCGACCTCGTCCTGATCGACGGCGGCCGCGGGCAGCTCGGCGTCGCCTCGGAGGTGCTGGCGGGCCTCGGCATCACCGACATCGCCCTCGTCGGCGTGGCCAAGGGGCCGGACCGCGACGCCGGCCGCGAGCATTTCCACTTCCCCGGCCGCGACACGCCGATGATGCTGGAGCCGCGCGACCCCGTGCTCTATTTCGTCCAGCGGCTGCGCGACGAGGCCCACCGGTTCGCCATCGGGACGCACAGGGCGCGGCGGACCAAGTCGATCGGCGCAAGCCCGCTCGACGAGATCGCCGGCATCGGCCCGGCGCGCAAGCGGGCGCTGCTGGAGCACTTCGGCTCGGCCAAGGCGGTATCGCGCGCCAGCGCCGAGGACCTGCAGGCGGTTGCCGGCATCAGCGCCGCCATGGCCCGGACCATCTACGACTTCTTCCACGAGCGGCGCGAGTAGCCGACCGGCCGGCATCCCGGCCTCGGGCGAAAGCCGAGAGCCGGGACCCAGGCCGCCCGCGCACAGGCTTCCAACTTCCGGGTTCCGGATATTTCGCTTCGCGAAGTTCCGGAATGACAGCAGAAGCGAGCGCCTCAGGCCGCCAGCTCCAGGATCTCGCGTACCTGGGCCGGGCCGGCAATGGGACGCGGGTTGCGCGGCACCCAGGGCGTGCCCATAGCCTGCTCGGCGATGCGCGGGAAGCTCTCTCGGCCGATCTTCACGGCACCCAGGCTCGCCGGCATGCCGAGACCCACAATCAGCGCCTTCAGCACCTCTCCGGCATCCTTGCCCGGGTGCCCCATGGCGCTCGCCACCAGCTCCTGGCGCGCGGCGTTGACCGGCTTGTTCCAGCGCATGACTGCCGGCAGCATGATGCACGAGGTGTGGCCGTGCGGGATGCCGAAGGCGGCGCCCAGCACGTAGCCGATGCCGTGGCTCGCACCCATCGGCACGCCGCTGGCAAGCGGGCCCATCGACAGCCAAGTGCCCATTTGACAATCGAGCCGTGCCTGCAGGTCCTTGGGGTCGGCTTTGACGCGGGGGAGGCCGCGCGCCAGCAGCGCCAGCCCCTGCAGGGCCTGCGCATCGCCGTAAGGGTGAGCGTCGCCGGAGCAGATGCCTTCCACGCAGTGGTCGACGGCCCGGATGCCGGTCGACAGCCACAGCCATTCCGGCGTGTGCACGGTGACGGCCGGGTCCAGGATCACCGTGCGCGGCATGATTGCCGGATGCCGGATCAGCTCCTTGACGTTGCTGCGCTCGTCGGTGACGCCGGAGATGGCGCTGAACTCACCGCCCGAGAGCGTCGTCGGCACCGTGATCTGCTTCACCGTGGGAGCCTTGCAGGGCGGGGGTCCCAGCGCACCGTCGGGCCCCTTCACCGGTCGCAGTGCGTCGATCGCTTCGGGCGTGCGCACGTCGTTGGCGAGGCACAGCTGAACGGCCTTGGCGCCGTCGGTGACAGAGCCGCCGCCCAGCGTGACGATCAGGTCGGCGTTGCAGCTGCGCGCGACCTCGGTGGCCGCGATCACGGCCCGGCGCGGCGTATGCGGGGGCATGCGGTCGAAGGTCGCGGCATAGCGGCTGCCGAGCGCTGAGCGCAGCTTCTCGACCTCGTCGGTCTCGCGGTTCAGCGTGCCGCTCACCATCAGCAGCACGCGCCTGGCGCCCGCCCGCTCCGCCGCCGCGGCCACACACTGTGCCGCCGGCTTGCCGAACTCCACCTCCTCCATGCGGCCAAAGACCACGCGCCCGGTTTTCAGCATCGGCTCCTCCCTTGGCTTGCTTCTTTCGTCCGCGCCCGCCTGCTCCGCTCCTGTCATCCCGGCCGAGGGCAAAGCCCGAGAGCCGGGACCCGGGACAACGCGCGCCCACGCCTGGGTTCGGGACATTCCGCTCGCGCGAAATTCCCGGTATGACAACTCTACCCCTTGGCTTTGAGCGAACGGTAGATCTCGTAGGCCTCGCGCGGCCTGGCACCCTTGTGCACCACGGCGTTGACGGCGGCCAGCATGGCTCGCGGTGCCTCCGACTGGAAAATGTTGCGGCCCATGTCGACGCCGGCCGCGCCCTGCTGCACGGCGTTGTAGGCCATGGTGAGCGCCTCCAGCTCGGGCAGCTTCTTGCCGCCGGCCATCACGATCGGCACGGGGCAGGAGGCCGTCACGGTCTCGAAGCCCTCGTCCACATAGTAGGTCTTGACGTATTGGGCGCCGAGCTCGGCGATGATGCGGCAGGCGAGGCGGAAGTACTTGGCATCGCGCTTCATGTTCTTGCCGACGGCGGTGACGCCCATCACGGGGATGCCGCAGCGCAGCCCGGCGTCGACCAGCTTGGTCATGTTGTGGATCGAGCGCGTCTCGTGCTCGCCGCCGATGAAGATCTGGATGCCGACGCCGGCCGCGTTGAGGCGCACGGCGTCCTCCATGTCCATGGCGATCTCCTCGTCCGACATCTCCTCGCGCAGCACGTTGGCGCCGCCGCTGGCCCTCAGCACCATCGGCTTGGGAGACTCGGCGGGGATGACCGAGCGCAGGATGCCGCGCGTGCAGAACAGCGCATCGCAGTCTCCCAGCAGCGGGACGATGGAGAGGTCGATGCGCTCGAGCCCCGTGGTCGGCCCCTGGATGTAGCCGTGGTCGATGGCCAGCATCACGGTGCGGCCGGTGGCGGGATTGAACGTGCGGGCCAACCGGTTCTTCATGCCCCAGTCGAGCTGGTGGCTGCCCTTGAGGAAGAAGCCGGGTGCCTTCTGCGGCTGATCGGCAAAGTAGCGCTCACCTTCCTTGTCGGCTTCGGGCATGGCGGACCTCGTGTTCTGGCTGTGTGGCTGCCGTTGACTTACCCACAAGTGGCCTGCGTGTCACTCGACCTCGTGTGGACCGCCGGCTCCAGCGGGGCTCAGTAAGGAGCGCATCCCCGCCAAGGTGAGCGGCGAATGGCTGTTCAAGGGAACGCGGGTCCCCGGCGCGCCCTGTTCGAGAACCTCGAGAGCGGCGCGCGGATCGAGCTCACATTCTGATTTGGATCTGTTGGCACCTCGTCAGCGCAGCGCCGCCGCAATATTCCCGCCGTCCACCGTCGTCACGTCGCCCGTCGTTTTGAGTTCCAGCGCCTGGTGCAGGAAGGCCTGGGCCACGTCGTCGGCGGTGACCTCGCGGCCCAGCAGGTTGCCCGACATGTACTCCTTCTCGCTCACTCCCCGCGCCGCCGCCCGCGACTTGATGAAGTCGTCGGTCAGGAGGCCCGAGCGGATGCGGTCGGCGTTCACCGCGTTGGCGCGGATGCCGTCGGCGCCATAGTCGAGGGCGTACTGGCGCACCAGGAACAGGGTGGCGGCCTTGGGCAGGCCGTAGGGGCCGAAGTTGGGACCGGGGTTCACCGCCTGCTTCGACACGTTGAAGAGCAGGCATCCGCCCGTGCCCTGGGCCAGCATGATGCGCACGGCCGCCTGGGCCACGCGCTGGTGGCCGTAGAAGTTGAGCTCGAAGCTCGCCCTCAGCACCGCCTCGTCGACCTCGCCGATGCGCCCCTGCCAGGCAGCGCCTGCGTTGGAAACGACGATGTCGACGCCGCCGAAGGTCTCTGCCACCCGGTCGAAAGCCGCGCGCACGGAGGCCGCATCCGTCACGTCGCAGGCGACCGCCAGCGCCGAGCCGCCGATGGCCCCTGCCCGCTCCCGGGCCGCAGCCTCGTTCACGTCGAGCAGGGCAACCTCGGCCCCGGCCGCCGCGAAGGCGCGCGCCGTGGCGGCCCCGATCGCGCCGCCGGCACCCGTCACCACCGCGACCTGGCCGGCCAGCGGCGGCTCGCTCGACTGCGCCAGCTTGATCTGCTCCGGCGGCCAGTACTCGCAGTCGAACATGTCGGCCTCGCCGAGCGACTGGTAGCGGCCGATGGCCTCGGCATCGGTGATGACGCCCGCCGCGCACGCGGCGATGTCGGCGGCGGCCCGGGCCTCGGCCTTGCTGCGGCCCAAGCCGAACAGGCCGAGACCCGGCACCAGGACGACGCGGGGCAGCGGGTCGAGCATCCTCTTGCCGCCGCCGACGCGCGCGTTGTTGCGGGTAAAGTAGTCGGCGTACTCGGCCGCGAAGGCCTGCGCCGCCTGCCGCACGCTCCGCCTGAAGCCGTCGAGCCCGCCCGCCGCGGGCGCCGGCACGACCAGCGGCCAGGGCTTGGTGCGGATCACGTGGTCCGGCGTGACGACGCCCGCCCGCGTGCAGCGCACCGCCTCTTCACTGTCGACGAGCCGGCGCACGCCGTCGCCGGTGCGCAGGTCCAGGATCAGCCGACGCCAGGCCCCTTCGATGCGATCGTCCTTCAGAGCGCAGGCCCCGCGCAGGATGGGGGCCACCTCCGCCGCCGGCGCGATCTGCGCGGGCAGCGACAGCGGCTTGAAGACGGCCTTGCGCCCCCGCTGCAGGCGCTGCTCGGCCAGCGTCACCATCGCGATCATGCGCTCGTAGGCCTCGCGCGCGCTCGCCCCGAACGTGAAGATGCCGTGCTTGTCGAGCAGCAGGCCCTCGACCTCGGGATTGCTGTCCAGAACGTCGGCTGCCGCCTTGGCGAGCCCGAAGCCCGGCCGGTGGTAGGGCACGAAACCGAGCCGGCTGCCGTACAGCTCGGTTGCGAGCTCCCTGCCGTTCGGCTGGTCGAGCAGGCTCAGCACGGCGTCGGCGTGCGTGTGGTCGACGTACTTGGCCGCCGCGAAGGCGTGCAGCAGCATCTCCACGGACGGGCTCGGCGCCGTCGGGTCGAGCAGGAAGGCACGCTGGACGCGCATCATCTCGGCATCGTCGAGGTGCGTGCGCTGACGCAGCTTCACGAGCGGCCCGAGCTTCACCGCCGGCATCCCCGACGGATCGATCGAGGCCATGTCGCGGCCCGAGCCCTTGACGCACAGCACCGCGTGCCTCTCGCCGGCGAGGTCGGCCATCTCGGTTTTGAGCGAGGTGTTGCCGCCGCCGTGCAGAACGAGTCTCGGCTCGCTGCCGAGGAGGCGCGTGGCATAGACGCACAGCGCCAGCTCCTCGTTGACACCCATGGCGCCATAGGTCTCGACCACCTCGCGGGCGTCCGCATCGCTCCAACGGCTGTGCATGGGCAGTCCTCGACAGTCTTCGGCGCCGCTCCGGCACCTTATATCGGCGAGGGACGGCTTCGCCTATCGCACCCGAAAGTCGTGGCCGTCGGCGAGAGCTTCGCCGCACGCCCCGGTGCTCGAGCGGTCGTGTGCGCGGAAGGTGAACGCCGGCCGGCAGGCCGGGGCCCTCAAATATCCAGGTCCTTGGCGAAGGCGGCGCGCTCGGTGATGAAGCGGAAGCGGGCCTCGGGCTTGGAGCCCATCAGGGCGTTGACGGCCTCGCTCACCGTCTCGCGCTTGTCGGCGATCTCCACCCGCAGCAGGGTGCGCCGCGCCGGGTCCATCGTCGTCTCCTTGAGCTGGGCCGCGTTCATCTCGCCCAGGCCCTTGAAGCGGTTGACCTCCACCTTGGCATTGGGCGGGAACTCGCGCGCGATGAGCTCGTCCTTGTGCTTCTCGTCGCGGGCGTAGACCGACTTGGCGCCGTGCGTGAGCCGGTAGAGCGGCGGCATGGCCAGGAACAGGTGGCCGTTCTCGATCAGCTCCGGCATCTCCTGGTAGAAGAAGGTGATGAGCAGCGAGGCGATGTGGGCGCCATCCACGTCGGCATCGGTCATGACGATGACGCGCTCGTAGCGCAGGTCCTCGTCGCGGTAGCGGCTGCCCGTGCCCACGCCCAGCGCCTGGATCAGGTCGGACAGCAGCTGGTTCTGCGAGAGCTTCTGCGACGAGGCGTTGGCGACGTTGAGGATTTTGCCGCGCAACGGCAGCACGGCCTGTCGCTCGCGATCGCGCGCCTGCTTGGCCGAGCCGCCGGCCGAGTCACCCTCGACGATGAAGATTTCCGTGCCCTGCTTGGAGCTCAGGCTGCAGTCGGCGAGCTTGCCGGGAAGTCGCAGCTTGCGGCCGGCATTCTGCCGGCTCACCTCCTTCTCGCGCTTGCGCTTGAGCCGCTCCTCGGCCTGCTCCACGGCCCAATCGAGCAGCCGGGTCGCCTGCTGGGGGGAGTCCGCCAGCCAGTGATCGAAGGCATCGCGCACGGCCCCTTCGACGATGCGCGTCGCCTCCTGGGTGGCGAGCTTGTCCTTGGTCTGGCCCTGGAACTCGGGCTCGCGGATGAAAACGGAAAGCATGGCCGCGGCCGTGCCCAGAACGTCCTCGGCGGTGACCTGGGCGGCGCGTCTGTTGCCGACCCGCTCGCCGAAGTCGCGCAGGCCCTTGGACAGCGCGCCGCGCAGGCCGTTCTCGTGCGTGCCCCCATCCGGCGTCGGAATGGTGTTGCAGTAGGAGTTGAGGAAGCCGTCCTCGTCCGCCACCCAGCAGACGGCCCACTCGACCGAGCCGTGCCCGTCCGCCTTCTCGACACGGCCGGCGAAGATGTCCTTCGTCACCCGCGTCTGGCCGTTGATGGTGGCCTCCAGGTACTCCTTGAGCCCGCCGGGGAAGTGGAACGTGGCCTCGGCCGGCGTATCGTCCGTTATGAGCTCGGGTGCGCACGACCAGCGGATCTCCACCCCGCCGAACAGATAGGCCTTGGAGCGCGCCATACGGAACAGGCGTTGCGGCTTGAAGGCGGCGCCCTTGCCGAAAATCTTCTCGTCCGGCTTGAAGCGCACTTTCGTGCCGCGCCGGTTCTTGACGGCGCCCAGGCTCTTGAGCTTGCCGAGCGGCTGGCCGCGGCTGAAGGCCATGGCGTAGAGCTGCTGGCTGCGTGCCACCTCCACCTCGAGCCGCTCCGACAGCGCGTTCACGACCGACACGCCGACGCCATGCAGGCCGCCGGAGGTGTTGTAGACCTTGCTGTCGAATTTGCCGCCCGAGTGCAGCGTGGTCATGATCACTTCGAGGGCGGACTTCGACTTGAACTTGGGGTGCGGGTCTACGGGAATGCCGCGGCCGTTGTCGGTCACGGAGAGGAAGCCGTCGGCCTCGACCTTTACCTCGATCCAGCTGGCGTGGCCGGCGACGGCCTCGTCCATGCAGTTGTCGATCACCTCGGCGAACAGGTGATGCAGGGCCTTCTCGTCGGTGCCGCCGATGTACATGCCCGGCCGACGCCGGACAGGCTCCAGGCCCTCCAGCACCTCGATGTCGGCGGCGGTGTAGCTCTCCGAGCTGTCGGCTGGCTTGCGGACGGGGCGAGCCACGTTCTCTTTCAACTCCTCTTCTTTATCCTCTGGCGCAGCGGCGGCGGTGGCCGCCTCCTCGTGCGCGGCGGCAGGTTCGGGCGCGTCCCCGCGCACCGCCCGCGCCGCCTCCTGCAGTGCCTCCAGCTTGCTCACCCCCTCCTCTGCCTTGCCCCGCTTGGGCTGCGAGGTCATGCCGAACAGGTCGCGCAGGGCACGGAAGGCTGGCATGGGCGTCAGGCCTGCATGGGTGGCGATAGCACGGCGTCGGTGATTTACGCTACGCGCACGCTGAACCCGGAGACCCGCGACCCTTCGCGAATCCCCTGAAGACCTCACCGGCCCCCACGTCGCACGCGCAAGTGGCGATGGCAAGGGGCCGGCCGCCACACCCTTCTGCTTCCTTTTCGGTCAACAATGCCTATGTTGCGGCCATGACCGCTGCCGAGACCGTGACGGCCGCCGACGCCACTGCGCCGGCGGACAGGGGCCTTTGGCGCGCCGAGCTCGGCCACACCGTCCGTCTGGCCCTGCCGATGGCGCTGACGCAGCTCGGCCAGATCACCATGATGACGACCGATCTGATCCTGATCGGCCGCCTGGGCGACGCCCAGCTGGCGGCGGCAGCGCTGGCGCATACGGTGCTGTTCGCCGCCTTCACCCTGGGCATGGGGATCGTGTCGGCGGTGGCGCCGCTCGCCGCACAGGCCTACGGCGCGCGCTCCCCCCGCATGATTCGGCGGGCCCTGCGCGTCGGCCTGTGGGCGACGCTGATCCTGGGCGTGCCGATGACACTTTTGCAGTTCCGCGGCGAGGATATCCTCATCGCCCTCGGCCAGGAACCGGCTGCGGCGGCTCTGGCAGGCCGCTACCTTGCCGGCATGGCCTGGGCCATCGTGCCGGCCTGGGCCTTCATCGCCGTGCGCAACTTCATGGGGGCGGTCAACCGGCCGGAGCCCGCCCTGTGGATCACGGTTGCCGCCATCCCCGCCAACGCCGTGGTCGCCTACGGGCTGATCTACGGCGCCTTCGGCCTGCCCGCACTCGACCTGCTGGGTGCCGGCCTCGCCACAGCGCTCGTGGACGCCGGCATGTTCGCCGCGGCCGTCTGGATCGCCGTGTCGCGGCGGCCCTTCAGGAAATACCGGCCGTTCGGCCGCATCTGGCGTCCGGACTGGCGGCTCTTTGCCAGGCTGGTCGCGATCGGCCTGCCGATCTCGGGCGCGCTGCTGCTCGAGTATGGCCTGTTCGCGGCCGCCTCCCTGCTGATGGGGCGCTTGTCGACGGCGGCCGTGGCGGCCCACCAGATCGCGCTGCAGACGGCGGCCCTGCTCTACATGGTGCCGTTCGGCATCGCGCTCGCTGCCACTGTGCGCGTCGGTCAGGCGGTGGGCCGGCGCGACCCCGTCGGCACACGCCGCGCCGGCTTCGTCGCCATCGCGCTGGCGGCGACGTTCATGGGCGCCATGACGCTCGTCGTAGCGCTGATGCGCAACGCCATCCCCGTGGCCTTCCTCGGCAGCGAGGCGCCGCAGTCTGCCGAGACGATGGCGCTCGCCGCCACGCTCCTGGTCGTGGGGGCGAGCTTCTTCATCACCGACGGAATCCAGACCGCGGCCGGCGGCGCCCTGCGCGGCCTCAACGACACGCGCGTGCCGATGCTGTTCTCCGCCTTGAGCTTCTGGGCCGTCGGCTTTTCGAGCTGCCTGTGGCTGGGCTTCGCGACCGGCCTCGGCGCAGTCGGCGTGTGGATCGGCCTGTCGCTTGCCACCGGCGCCTACGCGGCCCTGCTGGTGTGGCGCTTCCGCGCGCTCACTGCCCGCGGCTATCTGCCGGCGGTGCCGGCGTCGGTGTAATGCGCAGATCTCCTCTCCCCGCCTGCGGGGAGAGGGAGATCTGCCCTCACCGGTCGGCCAGCGCCAGCTTGGCGCCGAGCGCGGCAAAGGCGCCGGCGAAGGTGCGGCGCATCCAGGCGAGCACCGCCGGCCGCGAGATGACGTGGTTGCGGATGGAGGCCGCAAACAGGCCGTAGCCCACGAACACCACGAAGGTGAGCAGCATGAACACCACACTCAGCTCGAGCATGCGCGCCAGCGGCTGCGGTTCACCCGCGCTCACGAACTGCGGCAGGAAGGCGAGGAAGAAGATCGACAGCTTCGGATTGAGGATGTTGACGAGGACGGCCGAGACGATGACCTGCAGCGCCGATCGCGCGCCGACCTCGCTCTCCACGCGGAGCGCCCCGCTCTCCCTGAGCGTGCTCCAGGCCATGTAGAGCAGGTAGGCCACACCCAGATACTTGAGCACCTGGAACGCCAGCGCGCTCGTGTGCAGCAGCGCCGCCAGCCCCA
>DASRDL010000393.1:0-2686 GCA_035652635.1 Hyphomicrobiaceae bacterium
GTTCGAGAGCGGCACGGGGTGGCCGAGCTTCAACGATCCCGTCGCCGGCTCGGTGGAGACGTCGGTCGACGAGAGCTACGGCATGGTCCGCACGGAGGTGCACTGCAGCCGCTGCGGCAGCCACCTGGGCCACGTCTTCGAGGACGGGCCGCCGCCGACCGGCCTGCGCTACTGCATCAACGGCGTGGCGCTGAAGTTTCAGCCGGAATGACGGCGTCCGAAAGGACTATGGAGAGACCGAGGGCGCATAGGTGTGCGGCCGCGCGCGACGACTTCGAGGTGCACCTGAGGCAGGAGCCCGAAGGACTCCTCACAACCGCAGAGCGCGGCTCCACGGTCGGCGCCGGCGGCAAGAGAAGCTTCGAGCTGTAGCTGCATTGCGAACAATGCTGTGGATAATGCCGTGCACCATGCGCGGGCCTTGCGCGCGAAACCATAAAATCGCCGCATGGTAGCGCCCCGCAACGACGCATCTTGCGAGATTCCCTGGCGAAATCGTGCCCGTTAAGCCGTTGTTAATTGTCGAGACATAACGTCGCGTTAACTCTTCCTAGTTCGCCTCAGTGGGCCTTCAAGCGCAAATCCGCGTGGATTGAGTTTCTGGCGCGTCGGCAACGCTCGGTCTCGGGTTTTTGTACATGCGGCGGCCGGTCTCGCCGATCTCGAGCTTCTACAGGAGAGGGCAAGACATGCTGTTCAACAAGAAGACCGACGACGACTTCGCGCACGATTTCAACACCGCCAGGAAGCCGGCGCCCGCGAGCCCGGCCACGGTCGAGCCGGTGACGGCGTCGCGCAAGTCGAGCGGGCCGACGCGCTCCGTCATCGACGCCTGGCTGACGATCACCGGCAACCTCGAGAGCGAGGGCGAGGTTCAGGTCGACGGCCACATCCACGGCGACATCTGCTGCGCCCACCTGACGGTCGGCAGAGACGCGATCGTGAACGGCAACATCACCGCCGACGAGGTCGTCGTGCGCGGCAAGGTCAAGGGCGTGATCCGCGCCAATCGCGTCATCCTGCAGGACTGTGCGCACGTCCAGAGCGAGATCTTCCACAAGAAGCTCGCCATCGAGGAAGGCGCCAACTTCGAGGGCAACTCGCGCCGGTGCGAGGACCCCATGAACGCGGCGATCGAGCCCGCGGCGGCGCAGCTTCAGGCCATGGCGACCGACATGAAGCAGGCGCAGAAGGGCAACGCCACCTACGACGCCTCCGCCGAAGCCGCCTAGGCGAAGCGCTCGATCGGAGCCCGGCTCTGCCGTCAGACGCGCTGCGGGCGCTTCGGCGGATGCGTCACCAGCGACTTCAGGTCGACGGAAGCCGCCGTCAGCCGGTCGATCTGCGGCCGCGGCCGGCCGAGCCCCGGCAAGCGCGCGAAGGCCTCCTCCATCGCCTCGGCGGCGTCGAAGAGATCGAGGTCGCCGCGGAACCGGCCCGTCACCTGCAGACCGAACGGCATGCCGGCGTGGTCGAGCCCGCAGGGCAGCGAGATGGCGGGGTTAGTCGTCAGCGTGACGAAATAGGTCAGCGCCAGCCAGTGGTAGTAGTTCCTGAGCGGCTTGCCGTCCACCTCGGGGAGATAGAGCTCGGTCCACGGCCGCGGTGATACGGGCGTCGTCGGCGAGATCACCAGGTCATAGTCGCGGAACGTCGCCTGGAAGCGCCGGAAGATGCGTGTCTGCTCGGCGTGCGCCCAGGCCGCGTCGGCGAGCGACATGGCGGCGCCCATCTCGTAGTTGGCACGCACGTTGGGCCCGAGCGAGCCGGGGTCTCTGGTGTAGGCGTCGTGGTAGCGGGCGACGAAGTTCATCGCCCGCACGATGTCGAAGCAGCGGTCGGCCTCGCCGAAGTCGAACTTGACCTCGTCGCAGGTGCGGAACAGGTGGTGCACCGCACCCATGCGCTGGCGCATGAGCGCACGGACCTCCCGCGTCACCGGGCAGAGGCCGAAGTCCTCCGTCCAGGCCACGCGCAGGCTGCCGACATCGGCGGGCCGGCCGGACGCGATCCGCTCGGGCGCAAGGTCGAACGCCAGGGGCTCGCCGTCGTCCATGCCCACCTGCGCCGCGAACAGCTGGCGGGTGTCGGCCACGCTTCGGCCCATGGGCCCCAGCACCGAGATCGGCGTCCAGCCGAGCTGGCGGAACTCCATCGGCACCACGCCGGGCGAGGGGCGCATGCCGACCACGCCGCAGTAGGCCGCGGGTATGCGCAGCGAGCCGCCGGTGTCGGAGCCGGTGCACACGGGAAGCATGTCGCAGGCGAGCGCGGCGGCCGAGCCGCCGGAGGAGCCGCCGGCGTTGAGCGCCGGATTGAAGGGGTTGCCGGTGGCACCCCACACGGGATTGCGGGTGTTGGCGCCGGCGCCGAACTCCGGCACGTTGGTCTTGGCCACGACGATGGCACCTGCCCGGCGCACGTTGGCCACCATCGCGCAGTCGCGCCGGGCCACGTGGTCGCGATAGAGCGGCGAGCCGTGGGTGGTGAGCAGACCTTCCGCATCGTGCAGGTCCTTGATGCCGGTCGGCAGTCCGTGCAGGGGCCCGAGCCGCTCTCCGTCCCGCACCGCCTTCTCGGCCGCCTTGGCCTCGGCGCGCGCCCGCGCATAGACCGTGTCGCAGACGGCATTGACGGAAGGATTGAGCGCCTCGATGCGGGCGATCGCCGCCTCCACGAGCTCGAC
>DASRDL010000394.1:0-3602 GCA_035652635.1 Hyphomicrobiaceae bacterium
CATGATCGCGCTCGATTCCCACAGCGCAAAGCCGTCATCGACCAGCGTCGGCGTGCGACCCGTCGGATTGAGCTCCAGGTACTCCGGCTTGCGCTGCTCGCCCTTGGTGAGGTCGACGATCACCAGCTCCAGCGGCATGCCGATCTGGTGCGCCGTGGCGAGCACCTTCCAGCTGTTGGGCGAGGGCGGAAAGCAATAGAGCTTCATGACGGTCTCCATCCGAGCAGCACTGGGGAATGCTCCGCCGCGCATGTGGCGACGGCGCGGCGGTCTCACGTCTCGTAGCGGTCGTGGCGGCGCACCCACGCCATGGGGTGGGGCAACCCCTCTTCGTCGCGGCCCTTGGGCACGAGGTCGAGCAGCTGGTAGGCGGAATTCAGCGCGTCGAGGCCGCGCGCATAGCAGGAGTAGGTATGGAAGATGGCACCGCCCTCGTCCTTCAGGAACACGCTGACGCCCGGCGCCTCCGTGCTGCTGAACCCGCCGCTCTGGTAGTTGTAATAGGCGCCCGCCTTCTCCTCGGGCGCAAACGACACGTGATAGTCGCGGTT
This sequence comes from Hyphomicrobiaceae bacterium, assembly GCA_035652635.1. GTDB lineage: Bacteria > Pseudomonadota > Alphaproteobacteria > Rhizobiales > Hyphomicrobiaceae > AWTP1-13. The sequence continues at coordinate 552 of DASRDL010000394.1, forward strand.
GAAGTCGCTGCCGAGCGACGACACCCACTTGAAGCTCCAGCCCATGCGCCGGCGATAGGCCTCGAGCTTGTCGATCGGCGCGCGCGAGATCGCGACCAGCTGCACGTCGCGATGTTTCAGGTGTCGGACGATGCCGTTGTAATTGTCCGCCCAGAACGAGCAGCTGGGACAGCCCTCCTGCCAGTCGGGCCCGAACATGAAATGATAGGCCAGCAGCTGGCTCGAGCCGGCGAACAGGTCGGCCAGCGACTCCTTCCCGCCCGGCCCCTCGAAAACGTAGGCCTTGTCGACCTTCACCCACGGCAGGGCGCGCCGCTCGGCGCTCAATCCATCCCGCTGTCGCGTGAGCTCCTTCTCCTTGGCCAGCAGCGCCTTGCGCGCGACGAGCCACGTCTCTCGCGATACGATCGCCGGTCGGTTCATGTCGATCCTCCGCTGATTGGAGCCTCCTGCTGCAATTTGCCGGCGAGCAGTCTCTCCAGCTTGTCGAGCGACCCCGTCCAGCCGTAGCGATGGCGGTCGCGCGTGGTCTCGTCCTGGAAGCGCTCGTGCGTGAGGGTGAGCCTGCAGCCCTCGCCCACCGGCTCGATCTCGACCGTGACGAGGGACTCCCGTTCCGGCGTCGACTCCCATGCCCACGTGAAGACGAGCTTGCGGTCGGGCACGATCTCCCTGTAGACCCCGCCCACGCGGTGCTCATCACCATTGGCCATGCGCGCGATGATGCGATAGCGCCCGCCGACGCGCAGGTCGGTCTCGGCGAGCGGCACGGTCAGGTCGTCCGCCGGCCCGAACCAGAGCTTCAGCGCCTCGGGCCTGGTCCAGGCGGCGAAGACCTTTTCCGCCGGCGCCTTGAAGACGCGCTTGAGGGTGAGGCTTGTGGAGTCTCGCTTGGGCATGGGGTCTCCTCCACGAGGTTGGCGAGGGCATCGAGCCTTGCCGACCAGAAGCGCTCGTAGCGGGAGAGCCACTGCATGGCACTCTCCAGCGGCCCGGCCGAAAGCCGGCACCTGACTGTCCGCCCGCTCTTCTCGCGCTCGATCAGCTTGGCCCTGGCCAACACGTCGAGATGCTTCATGACGCCGGGCAGCGACAGGGGAAACGGCTCGGCAATGCGCGTCACCGGCAGCCCGTTCTCGCGGGCGAGGCGGGCGAGTATCGCCCGCCGCGTCGGATCGGCGAGTGCGGCGAAGGCCAGGTCGAGCTGCGTCTCGTTATAGTCAACCATACGGTTAAGTATGGGGAGACGTCGGCCCGCTGTCAATGGTGCTTGTGCTGGGTGCCCGATGCGCCTCCCGGTGCGCCGCCCGTCGTTGCGCCGATCGGCGCCACGCGGAACTCCACCTCGATGCTGCCCGCCTTCTCGAAAGCGAGCGTGCCCTTGACGGTCCGGCCTTCCTTCAAGCCCTCGCTCAACCCCATGAACATGATGTGATGGCCGCCCGGCTTCAGCTCCACGGTCTGACCCGGCTTGATCTCGAGGCCGGCCTCCAGCCTGCGCATCTTCATGATGCCGTCGGTCATCGACATCTCGTGCACCTCGACGGCGCTCGCCGTCGGCAGCGAGCCGCCGATCAGCCGGTCGGCCTCGGTGCCCTTGTTGGTGATCTTCACGTAGCCTCCGGCCACCTGAGCGCCGCCGGGCGTCGCCCGGGTCCAGGGTGCCTCGATGACGAGCTTGCCGAGCTGATAGGTCCTCTTCTGCGATGCCGCCGGCTCGAGGGCCCCGTTGGGCTGCGGCGGCTGGGCGCGCGTGCCGACAACGGCTGCGGCGGGCGCCGACGCGGCAAGCCAGCATGCAATGCCGGCGCAAACCGGGCGCAGGCGGCGCAATATGTCTGTCATGACGATTGTTCCTCTCACGCTTCACGTGTCGTAGTAGGGCGGCGGCGACGGCGCGCGCTGGCGCGCCGTCGGGCCCCGCCGTCGACTGGATCGGGCAGGTTTCAGGCGTAGGCTGGCGGCGGGCCACGCACCGGCGGCCGAGCCGTCCGCGGCAGCGCCGGCGGCGCCGCCTCGGCAGCGGGGTCTGCAATGCTGGCGGCGGTGGGCGGCGCTGCCGGCTCGTGAAGCGGATGCGCGAGAATGAACGCCGTGGCGAGCCCGAGGCACACCGGGCAGGCGGCCGGCACGTCCGATGGCACCGGTGCGCGTGCCGGCGCCGTATCGGCGGGTTGCCGGGTGTCTGCCGCAGCCCGGCAGAGGCTGCCGGCGATGTCGGTGAGCAGGGTGAGGGCTTGTCGGCCCACCGCACCCATGACCAGGTCGTGGCGCACGAGGGCTCCCGCGTTGAGCAGCACGCTCAACGCCGCCACAACGCCCAGCCATCCGCGCAGGCGCATCATGGTGCTCATGCCATGGCAATAGGGCACACGGGCGCGTTCCGCCTCAATGAGGCAAAGTGATGCCCGCCGATTTCCCCAAGCCGTGCCCTGCGCCGGAGGACGAGCCTTCATGTTCTTCTACCCCGCCAAGGTGTTCTGGTTCATCGTGCAGCCGTCGGGGCTGCTGCTCATCATGATGGTTGCCGGCGCGGTTCTCCCCCGCTTCGGCCGCGAGCGCGCCGCGCGCCGCCTGCTGCTTGCGAGCATTCTCGTTCTCTTCGGCGGCGGGCTGCTGCCCGTCAGCAACTGGCTCATCATGCCGCTCGAGCAGCGCTTCGCCCGCGCCGACCTGGCCGCCGCGCCCGTCAGCGGCATCGTCGTGCTGGGCGGCGGCGAGGATGCCCGGGTCTGGACGGGGCGGCATACGCACGCGCTCAACGAGGCGGGTGAACGCTTCACCGAGGCGCTGGCGCTGGCCCGACGCTTTCCGTCCGCCCGCATCGTCTTCACCGGTGGCGCCGTCGAGATCGTGAGTGCACCGAAGATTGGCGCCGATGCCGCCCGCGCCGTCTTCGCCGACCTGGGCCTCGGCGAGGGCGACCGGCTCATCCTGGAGTCGCGGGCGCGCGACACCTGGGAGAACGCGGTGCTCGTCAAGGCTCTGGTCGCCCCAAAGCCGGGCGAGCGCTGGCTGCTGCTGACGTCCGCCTGGCACATGCCGCGCGCC
>DASRDL010000395.1:0-5721 GCA_035652635.1 Hyphomicrobiaceae bacterium
CGGCACCATCGAGGACCTGATCGGCTACCGCCTGCGCAACGACCGCATCGTCAGGGAGGTGGCAAAACGGGAGGTGGAGAGCGTGCACGGCGGCGCCTTCATGCTGCACGTGTTCGAGACCGCGGCCGAGCCGGTCGAGCACCTGGCGTTCGTCAAGGGCGACCTCGCCGCTCCGGGCCCGGTGCTGGTGCGCGTGCACGCCGTCAACGTGATGACCGACCTTCTGGGCGTGCGCGCCGGCGGCTCGCGCGACTCCCTGATCGAGAAGGCGATGCGGGCGATTGCCGAGGAGGGCCGCGGCGTGATCGTGCTGATCCGCGACCTGCGACCCAAGGGCGTATCCGCCTGGGTGGCGCAGAACCCCGAGACCAAGCCGCCGCGCCGCAAGGTCACGGCCGAGCGGCGCCTGGTGGAGATCGGCGTCGGCTCGCAGATCCTGCGCACGCTCGGAGTTACCGACATGGTGCTTCTCACCAACGCACCGCCGTCCCGCTACGTGGGCCTCGAGGCGTTCGGGCTGCGCATCGTCGGCCAGCGCCGGCTGGGCTAGTGCCATGGCCGGCCGGGCAAAGCGATCGATCGATCCGGGCGACGCGCCGGCACCGGCCGGCGCGCAGGGAGCGCACATCCTCATCATCGAGTCGCCCTACTACGAGGCGATCTGCGCCGAGCTCGCCAGCGGCGCCATCGCCGAGCTCGAGGCCGCCCGCTGCACCTACGAGCGCATCGCTGTGCCGGGCGCGCTCGAGATCCCGCAGGCGCTGGCACAGGCCGTGGCGGCCGGCGTGATCGGCTCGGACGAGGCCAACTCGCGCTTCGACGGCTGTGTGGCGCTCGGCTGCGTCATCCGCGGGGAGACCTCGCACTACGACATCGTGTGCAACAACGCCAATCACTGGCTGATGCACGTGGCGGTGGCCAACGCCATCCCGCTCGGCAATGCCATTCTCACCGTCGATACCGAGGCGCAGGCGCTGGAGCGCGCCCGCGGCGGGCGCAAGGGCAAGGGTGCCGATGCCGTGCGCGCCTGCCTCGCCGTCATCGCGCTGGAGCGGGCCTTCGCCGACGAGGAGGTGACATGACCTCCGGCAGCGGGGGCCGCGGCGGAAAGGGCCTGTCGCGCAGCCAGGCGCGGCTCGCCGCCGTGCAGGCGCTCTACCAGATGGACCTGGCCGAGACCGATCTTGCCGCCGTCATCGCCGAGTTCGAGACGCACCGTCTGGGCCCCGGCGCGGCCGACGGCGGCGACAGCGGTGCCGACGCGAGCGCCGAGCAGAGCACGGGCGCCGAGGCCGACCGGGAGCATTTCGCGAGCGTGCTGCGCGGCGTGGTGCGCCGCCAGCGCGAGATCGATCCCATGGTCGACCGGCAGCTGGCGGAAGGCTGGCGGCTGACGCGCATCGATTCCATCCTGCGTGCCATCCTGCGCGCCGCCACCTTCGAGCTGATGGAGCTCACCGACGTGCCGCCGCGCGTCGTCATCAGCGAGTACATCGACGTGGCGCACGCCTTCTTCGAGGGCGACGAGCCCAAGGTCGTCAACGGCGTGCTCGATGCCATCGCGCGCAAGCTCAGGCCCGGCGACCTGCCCAAGCGCGCGTGAATTCTGTTCCCTCTCTTCACGCCTCTTGCGGCGTGGGGAGAGGGTTAGGACAGCCACTCGCGATGACGAACGAGCAAGGCAACGGCGCACCGCTCCAGGGCGAGGAGGCGATTATCCGCATCCTGGCGCCGCTGGCGCGCGGCTACCCGGGCGCCTTCGGGCTCGAGGACGACTGCGCGCTGATCGCGCCCGAGCCCGGCACCGAGCTGGTGCTCAAGACCGATCCCGTGGCCGAGGGCGTGCACTTCCTCGCCGACGACGCGCCCGAGGACGTGGCCTGGAAGGCGCTGGCGGTCAACGTCTCCGATCTCGCCGCCAAGGGCGCGCGGCCGATCGGCTACCTGATGGCGCTCTCCTTCCCCGCACCGCCGGCGCAAGGCTGGCTCAGGCGCTTCGCGGCGGGTCTCGACGCCGCGCAGGCGAGCTTCGGCTGCCACCTCATCGGCGGCGACACCGACCGGCGGCCGGGCCCGCTCACCATCTCGATCACCATCCTCGGGGCGGTGGCGGCGGGCCGCATGGTGCGGCGCGGCACGGCGTGCGCCGGCGATGCTCTCTTCGTCTCCGGCACGCTCGGCGATGCGGCGCTCGGGCTCCTGCTGCGGCGGGACCCATCGCTCGCCTCGGCCTGGGGCCTGTCCGCCGCAGAGGCCGAGCACCTGGCGCGCCGCTTTCGCCGTCCCGAGCCGCGGCTGGCGCTGGGGCCGGCGCTGCGTGCGCACGCCTCGGCGGCCATGGACCTCTCCGACGGCCTCGCCAAGGACCTGGGGCGCATGTGCGCCGCGAGCGGCTGCGGCGCGCAGGTGCGCCTCGCCGACGTGCCGCTGTCGCCGGCTGCCGCCAAGGCGCTGGCGGCCGATCCTGCGCTCGCTGCCCGCATCGTCGCCGCCGGCGACGATTACGAGGTGCTGGCCGCCGTGCCGCCCGCCGCCGCCGATGCCTTCCGCGCCGCCGCCGCCGCGGCGGGCGTGACCGCAACCCGCGTCGGCGCCGCCACGGCGGGCACCGGGGTCACCATCGAAGGGTCCGACGGCCGGCCGCTGCAGCTCGACCGCACGGGCTGGGACCACTTCTGAGAGCAATTCGACGTTGTCATGCCGGAATTTCGCGAAGCGAAATATCCGGCACCCAGGGCCGCGCGGAGGGCGCGTGCCTCCTGACTGGAACCCGGCTCTCGCGCGGCGCGCGATGCCGGGATGACAGGCTCGGGGCACAGCCCTCAATGCCGGCCCTCGAAGTGGGCGAACTCGCTCATGAAGGGGGCGGCCACGTCGGCGTTGATCTTGCAGTCGATGAGGATCGGCCCCTCCGGCCGGGCGAGCTTGGGCGCGAAGGCACGCAGGTCCTCCAGCGTGCGAATGGTCGCCGTCTCGAAGCCGAAGCCGGCGGCGATGGGCGCGAAGTCGACATCCGGGAACACCGACTTGCCCACCGGCTGCTGCCTGAGCTTGAGGAAATGCAGCTCGGCACCGTAGGCGCAGTCGTTCATCAGCACCACCACCATGGGCAGGTCCTCGCGCACGATGGTCTCGAGCTCGCCCATGGTCATGAGGAAGCCGCCGTCGCCGATCACCAGCACGGTGGTCCGGTCGGGCCTGCCCCTGGCCACGCCCAATGCCGCGCCGAAGCCGAGCCCGATCGAGGCGAAGTCGCTGATCATCTTGAACGAGCCGGGATCGGGCACGCTCAGGTAGGGCACGACGCCCAGGAAGTTGCCGCCGTCGACCACGAGGTTGCGGTTCCTGGGCAGCAGCTTTTCGAGCTCGATGGCGAGCGTGCGCGGATCGAGCGTGCGGGCGGTGTTGGCGGCCTGGAAGTCCTTGGCCGGATCGAAGGCGGCGATGAGCTTGCGCGTCGCCTCGGCATGGAACGGCTTGTCCTTGGCCGCCCGCTCGGGCAGCGCCGCCGCGAGCTGCTCGGCCACCAGCCGCGCATCGCCGACGAGTCCGACGTCGGCATTGAGCCAGCGGCCGATGTTGGCGCGCACGCGGTCGACCTGGATCAGCGGCACCTGCGGCAGCGAGGTGCCGAAGCTGGTGGTGAGGAAGTTGAGGCCGGCGCCGAACACCAGCACGCAGTCGGCCTGCTCGGCCATGCGCCGGGCGATGGAATGGGAGAACGAGCCGATGATGCCGAGGTTGTTGGGATTGCCGGCGAACAGGTCCTTGCCGCGTGCCGTGGTGACGATCAGCGCGCCGATCCTCTCGGCGAGGCCGGCGATGGCCTCGCGGGCGCCGGCGCGATGGGCACCGAGCCCGGCGACGATGAGCGGCCGGGTGGCCTTCGCCAGCACCGCAGTCGCCGCCGCGATCGATTGCGGGCTGGCGGGCATCGGCTTCGCCTCGGGGGCGCTCGCCTGCAGCGGCTCGGCCGGGTGCTCGATGTCGGAGAGCTGCACGTTGGTCGGCAGGTGCAGGCTCACCGTGCCGCCGGCCAGCGCGGTGCGTGCGGCATCGCCGAGCACGGCGCGGGCCGACTGCGGACTTGTCACCGAGAAGGCCCGCACGCCGGCCGCCCGCATCACGCCGACGCCGTCGAAGGCCTTGTAGTCGGGGCCGAGGCCGTTGGGCTGGGCGCCGGTGGCCGCTTCGCCGTAGACGATGAGAAGCGGCGAGCCGGTGCGGCTGGCGTAGACGGCGGCGTGCAGTCCGTTGGCCAGCGCCGGTCCGCGGCCGATCACGGCCACGCCCAGCCGGCCCGCCGCGTAGGCGTAGCCTTCGGCCATGGAGATGGCGATGTTCTCGTGCCGGGCGCCGTAGAAGCGCACGCCCATGCTGTCGAGCGCAGTGGCGAAGAGCGCGGTATCGTCGCTCATGAGGCCGAACACCGCCTCCACGCCCAGGGCCTTGATGTCCTCGGCGAGCACCTGGTAGGCGGGCGCCGACCCGCGCGTCTCGGCGCCTTGCGGCTTACGCATCGTCTTCGTCATCGCTTCACCTCCACGCCGCAACCGGATCGTCACGGGCAGGTTCCGGGCTTCCGACCTGCCCGTCAAGGGCAAGCTCGGCCGACGGAGGCGCCGGCACGGTTCGGCTTCAGCATCGATGAACGCGGATCGGCGTGCGCGCCGCTGCCGGGCTCGAGCAGGCTCGCGCGTGCTTATCGCAGGCTTGTGATCGGAATTGACCGCGCAGTCTCGGGCCGCGGCAGCCGGCCTGTTTCCCCGGTAACAACGAGACATCGAGCCCTCGTTGCGTAGATGCGCAACGAGAAGCGCGCAACGCGCTGAAGCCCAAACGGATGGAGAGAGCTCGATGGACAAGGCAGGTACCCATGCCATTGTGATTGGCGCAGGCATCGGCGGCATCGTCGCCGCGCGCGTCCTTGCCGACCGCTTCGATGCCGTGACCGTCGTGGAGCGCGATCGGCTCCCCGCCGGGATCGCGCCCAGAAAAGGTGTTCCCCACGGCCGCCACGCCCACGGCCTGCTGGCGCGGGGACGCGAGGCGCTGGAGGAGCTGTTTCCAGGGCTGACGCAGGATCTCGTGGCGGCCGGCGCCGTGCGCGGCGACATCCTGGCCGAAGCCTCCTGGTTCAACCACGGCGTCTATCTCGCCTCCGCCCCGAGCGGCCTCGAGGGCATCCTCGTGAGCCGGCCGATGCTCGAGGGCCATGCGCGCCGCCGGCTGCTCGCGGACGAGCGCGTTCGGCTCCTGGAGGGTGTCTCCGTCAGAGGGCTTCTGGCCGGCGCCGGCAACCGCCGTGTCACCGGCATACTCCTCGCCGAGCCGCTGCCCGGCGAAACGGAGGCGACGATGCAGGCCGACCTGGTGGTCGACGCGTCCGGGCGGCATTCGCATTCGCCGGATTGGCTCGCCGCGCTGGGCTACGCCAAGCCGCAGGAGGAAACGATCGGTGTCGACATCGCCTATACGACGCGCATGTTCCGCCGGCGGCCGGGTCATCTCGGCGGCAAGAAGGTCGCGCTCATCGCAGCCGACGCGCCGGTGTGGCGTTTCGGCGTCGCCCTCGCCATCGAGGACGATCGCTGGATCGTGACGATCGGCGGCTACTTCGGCGACATGCCGGCGACCAACGATCGGGCCTATCTCGAGTTCGCCCGCACGCTGCCCGCGCCCGACGTCGCCGACCTGCTGGCCGTCGCCGAGCCGGTGTCG
>DASRDL010000396.1:0-3586 GCA_035652635.1 Hyphomicrobiaceae bacterium
GAGAACGCCAACCTCGACATCGTGCGCGGCCGGCCGCTGGTGGAGCGCAAGATCATCTCCGACAAGACCTTCGACGACCGCATGTCGATCGTGCGCGACGCCCAGGCGGCGGTGAAGGTGGCGGAGGCCAAGGTCAGGTCGGCCGAGCTCGACCTGTCGTTCACCAGGATCGAGTCTCCCATCGACGGCCGCATCGGCCGCACCCTGGTGACGGCCGGCAACTGGGTGAGCGCCGGCGGTGCCGCCAACGCCACGCTGCTCACGACCATCGTCAGCCAGGATCCGATCTACATCTACTTCGACGTAAGCGAGAACAACTATCTCAAGTACAAGCGCCTGGCCGAGCGCGGCGCCGGCTCGGCCGCCGCCGACGGCGCGCCGGTCGAGATCGCCTTGCCCGACGAGCGCGGCTTCCCGCATCGCGCCCGCCTCGACTTCCTGGACAACCGGCTCGATCCGGGCACGGCCACGCTGCGGGCGCGCGCCGTGATGGCGAACCCGGCGGGCTTCTTCTCGCCCGGCCAGTTCGCACGCGTGCGCCTCACCGGCACCGCCCCCTACAAGGCCGTCCTGCTCCCCGACGAGGCCATCGGCACCGACCAGACCAACAAGTACGTCTACGTCGTGGCCGCCGACGGAACGGTGGCGCGGCGCAACATCAGGCTGGGACCGCTCCACGACGGCCTGCGCATCGTGCGCGAGGGTCTCGCCGCCAGCGACTGGGTGATCACGCGCGGGCTGCAGCGCGCCCGCCCCGGCCAGAAGGTGACGCCGAAGCGGGAGGCGCTGAGCCTGTCGGAGACGGCGTCCGGCCCGGTGCAGAAGGGCAAGGATTGAGGCTGGTCTCCTGTCGCCCCGGCCCTCTCGCCGCCGGGGGAGGGGAGGGTGGAACCGAGATCGAGAGCGATGCGCATAAGCCAGTTCTTCATCGTCCGGCCGATCTTCGCCGCCGTCGTCGCGCTGGTCATCACCATCATCGGCGGCATCGCCTACTTCGGTCTCGGCGTCACCCAGCTTCCAGAGATCGCGCCGCCCACCATCACGGTCACGGCCTCCTATCCCGGCGCCAGCGCGCAGACCGTGGCCGACACGGTGGCGGCTCCCATCGAGCAAGAGGTCAACGGCGTGGAGGGCATGATCTACATGGCCTCGCAGTCGACCGCCGACGGCAACCTGTCGCTCACCGTCACCTTCGATGTCGGCACCGACATCGACAAGGCGCAGGTGCTGGTGCAGAACCGCGTCAGCGCCGCCGAGCGCCGCCTGCCCGACGAGGTGCGCCGCAACGGCCTCACGGTGAGGAAGCGTTCGCCCGACCTGCTGCTCGCCATTCACCTGATCTCGCCCGACAACACCTACGACCAGGTCTACATCTCCAACTACGGCCTGCTCAACGTGCGCGACAAGCTGATGCGCCTCTACGGCGTCGGCGACGTGTGGCTGTTCGGCGTACGCGAGTATTCCATGCGCGTGTGGCTCGACCCCGAGCGCATCGCTCTCCTCGGCCTCACCGCCGAGCAGGTGCTGGACGCCCTGCGCGCCCAGAACGTGCAGGTGGCGGGCGGAGCGCTGGGCGAGCCGCCGGTCGATTACAACAGTGCCTTCCAGGTCTCCCTGCAGATGAAGGGGCGCCTCAAGGATGCCGACGAGTTCGAGAACATCATCGTCAAGATCGGCACCGACGGACGCGTGGTGCGCGTCAAAGACATCGCCCGCGTCGAGCTCGGCGCCTTGAGCTACTCCGCCAGGGGCTATGCCGACCGCTACCCCGCGGTGATCATCGTCATCGACCAGCAGCCCGGCTCCAACGCGGTCGCCGCCACCAACGGCATCAAGCAGGCCATGGCGGAGATGGCCAAGAGCTTCCCCAAAGGGCTCGAGTACCGCATCACCTATAATCCGACCGAGTTCATCGAGGTTTCGATCCAGAAGCTCTACTTCGCCATCCTCGAAGCGACGGTGCTGGTGGTGCTGGTGGTGCTGCTGTTCCTCAAGACCTGGCGCGCCACCCTCATTCCCGTCGTCGCCATCCCGATCTCGCTGATCGGCACCTTCACGGTGATGCAGGCGTTCGGCTTCTCGCTCAACATGCTCACCCTGTTCGGGCTAGTGCTGGCGGTCGGCATCGTCGTCGACGACGCCATCGTCGTGGTGGAGAACGTCGAGCGGAAACTGAAGGAGGGCCTCACCCCCCTGCAGGCGGCGCAGGTGTCCATGGACGAGGTCGGCGCGGCGCTCGTCGCCATCGCGCTCGTGCTGATGGCGGTGTTCGTGCCCACCACCTTCATCGGCGGCATCACCGGCCTCTTCTACCGCCAGTTCGCCGTCACCATCGCCACGGCGACGGCGATCTCGCTCTTCCTCTCGCTGACCCTGAGCCCGGCGCTGTGCGCCCTGCTGTTCAAGCCGCATCTGGCGCATGCGCACTCGCGGGGCCTGCTGTCGCCGGTGCATGCGATCTTCCGCGCCTTCGACCGCGGTTTCGACGCGCTGGCCCGGGGCTACGGCGTGCTGGTGCGCGGCCTCGCCAGGGGCTGGGTGGCGGTGCTGATCGCCTACGTCGCCCTCATCGGCTTTGCCGGCTGGTTCGTGCCGCGCCTCCCGACCGGGTTCATCCCCAATCTCGACCGCGCCATCCTGATCCTGTCGCTCCAGCTCCCGCCCGGCGCATCGCTCGCCCGCACCGACGCGGTGGTGCAGAAGGCCATCGAGGCGACGCTGTCGACACCCGGCGTCAAGTACTCCAACGCCTTCACCGGACGCAACGGCGCCACCTTCACCGCCGCCACCAATGCCGGCCTCCTGTTCCTCGTGCTCGACGACTTCGAGGAGCGGCACGCCAAGGGCCTCACCGTCGACAAGATCGCGCAGGAAGTGCGGTCCAAGCTGGCACAGATCGAGGAGGCGCAATCGTTCGTGTTCATCCCGCCGCCGGTGCGCGGCATGGGCGCGGCGGCCGGCTTCTCCATGCGCCTGCAGGACACCACGGGCATGCCCGCCTCCGACTTCGCGCGCATCACGCAGGAGTTCGTGGCCGAGGCCAACCGCACGCCCGGCATCGCCAACACGTTCACCACGTTCGCCGCCGCCACGCCGCAGGTATTCGTCGACGTCGACCGCGACAAGGCGCAGATGCTCAAGGTGCCGGTCACCAACATCTTCGAGGCCATGCGCGTCTTCATGGGCTCGGCCTACGTCAACGACTTCAACATGTTCGGCCGCACCTACCGCGTCACGGCACAGGCCGACGGCGACTTCCGCCTCGACGAGGAGAGCGTGGCCAAGATCCGCGTGCGCAGCACGGAAGGCGCCATGGTGCCGCTCGGCAGCCTCGTCACCTTCCGCGAGATCTCCGGGCCCGAGCGCGTGCCGCGCTACAACCTGTTCCCGGCCGCCGAGGTGAACGGCACGGCGCGTCCCGGCATCAGCTCCGGCCAGGCGCTGCAGATCATGCGCGATCTGGCGGCGGAGAAGCTTCCGCCCGGCGTCACCTTCGAGTGGACCGATCTCTCCTACCAGGAGGCCAAGGTCGGGCGCACCGGCTACTACATCTTCGCGCTCAGCGTGATCTTCGTGTTCCTGGCGC
>DASRDL010000397.1:0-8464 GCA_035652635.1 Hyphomicrobiaceae bacterium
CTGATCGGAACGCCGGCTGCACAGAAAGCGTTTGCTTCGGCGCGGGGGCTGCTTGCGCGGGGAAGGGAAGTCGCTAGATTGCCCCCGCGTTCGGCAGTACCGGCCAAGCTCAGATGAGGCCTATGCGTTTTGCGTCAGGACGGCCGCGAGCAGTGGTGGTGACCCTGGGGGTCGCTATCGGTACAGGCGCCATCATAGCCGCGCTCACGGCCGCTCGCCCCATGGGAGTAGCGGAGCGGCCGGCGACGCCTGCCATCGATGCCAGGGCGCCCGGCGGCGCAATGTCCGTTCGCCGCGAGGCGACAATGACGACGCTGGCCGAGCGCGGCGAGCGGCTTCGAACGGCTCAGCTGTTCGGCGGCTCGGGCCGCACCCCCTCCCGCGGCCCCTACAGCGTGAGGCCGGACGGGTGGGGCGACGATGACGACGACCAGGATCGTCCGCCGGTCACCAGCACCTATCGCACCCTGTGCGTGCGCCTGTGCGACGGCTACTACTTCCCCATCAGCTTCGCGGTGCTGCCCGATCGCCTCAGGCACGACCGAGACGTCTGCGCGAGCCGCTGCGGCGCGCAGGGCCGCCTCTACGTGCACAGGAGCCTGGGGGAAACGCCGGAGGACATGGTCGACCTGCAGGGCCGACCCTACCGGCAGCTGCCGACGGCCTTCCGCTACCGCACCGAGTACGTGGCCGGCTGCAAGTGCCAGCCCGATCCCTGGGAAGCTGCCGCGCTCGACCGTCACCGCGCCTATGCGCTGGCAGTCGCCGCCAGCAACGGCAGCAAGGAGGCGGCCAAGGAGCTGCAGGGTCTGCGGGCCAGGATGAAGGACGCCGCCGTGGCGCCGCCGCCGGGTCCGGGCAGCGGAGCGAAGCCTGAACCGGGCGCGGCGGCCGCGCGCCAGGCCGAGATCGCCCGGCGCGAGGATGGCGGCATGATGGGGCTCGGCAGCGGCTCCGTCCCGAAGGCGGCTCCGGCGCCTGCCGGCCGCTCCCGCGGCAACGACTGGATGCGCAGCATCTTCGAGCCGGGGGCCGGGCGCTGAGTGCGGACGGCCGAGGGCCGGCCGGGTCTTCCCGGCCCAACTCACCATTCAAGAAATATTGGCAAGTCGGCGCGCACAATTGCCGCCGATGATGCGGTGTGCGGCGGGGTTGCGGATAGCCACCCTGCCCCATGCCGAGGCGTTTGGTGGCGGCGTGCCGATGACGTTGCGTATCCTGGTTGCCGCGCTGGCCTGGCTGGTGACGTGGCCTGTCGAGCCCGTGTCGGCGCAGGGCCTGCTGCCGGAGTCCGTCATCGCCGATCGCATCCCGCCCCGTCTCTATGGCTATGGCGCCGGGGCGGGCGCCGTTCCGGGCATGTCCCGCTATCGGTCGCCTTCGCCGTGGCCGTGGTCGCGCGAGCCGGAAACCGGCGCCGACCGGTTCCCCGGGCCGGGCCCGACCTACCGCACTCTGTGCGTGCGTCTCTGTGACGGCTACTACTTTCCCATCAGCGCGGCTGCGCCCGGCGGCAGCCTCTCGCGCGACGCCGACAGATGTACGGCCAGCTGCGGCGCCGAGGCTCGGCTGTTCTATCATCCCTCCAACGGCGGCAGCGCCGAGACCATGGTCGACCTGACCGGCATGGCCTACAGCGCGCTGCCCAACGCCTTCCGCTACCGCAAGACGCTGGTGGAGGGATGCGGCTGCCGCCCGCAGCCGTGGTCGGAGGCGGAGGCAGCGCGCCACCGCGACTATGCCCACGACCGGTCGGCCGACCACGCCGCGGGCAACGTTCCCGCGGTCGGGCAGCCCGGGCCCGTGGATCGTCCGTTGCCCCGCTGAGCGCGCCGACCTCAGCCGGCGATCCTGTCCATCGCCTCGGCGAGCCGGACATCGAGCTCGGTCAGCCCGCCGGCCGAGTGGGTGGAGAGCGTCACCTCGACGCGGTTCCACACGTTGGTCCACTCGGGATGGTGGTCCATCCTCTCGGCCACCAGCGCCGCCCGCGCCATGAAGCCGAAGGCTTCGCTGAAGTCCTTGAACTGGAACGTGCGCTGCAGGGCGTCGCGCCCGTCGGCCAGCCGCCAGTGCGGCAGGCGGGCAGGCAGGCCTGCGCGCGCCGCCGCGTCGAGCTTGGTTGCAGCCATCGGCTCGGCTCCTTGCAGGTTTGCCGGTTGCCGGCTTCCTTCCGTGACTTCTCGAGCCCATGCTAGACCCGAGCCGGCCGCGCCACAAACGCGACGGCAGCCGGCACGTCGGGAGGAAGAGCACATGCGCTGGATCAGGTACTCGTTTCAGGGCCGCACCGCCTACGGCATCCTCGAAGGCGACCGCATCGCCGAGGTGTCGGGCGACCCGTTCTCCGGCTATGAGCGCGGCACGCGCACGCACGACCTCGCCGCGGTCAAGATCGAGGTGCCGGTGATTCCGCCGACGTTCTACTGCGTCGGCCTCAACTATGCCGAGCACATCCGCGAGGTGGCCGCCAAGCAGGGCATCAAGGCCAACCTGCCGGAGCAGCCGGACGTGGGCTATCGCGCGAACAATGCGCTGATCGCCCACGGCGAGCCGGTGATCATCCCCCGCGACGCCACCAAGGTGCACTACGAGGGCGAGCTGGTGGTCGTCATCGGCAAGAAGGCCAGGCACCTGAGCGAGGCGGAGGCGCTCGCGTGCGTGCTGGGCTACACCGTCGGCAACGACGTGAGCGAGCGCGTATGGCAGAAGTCGGACCGCACCCTGTGGCGCGCCAAGAACACCGATACCTTCAAGCCCATGGGCCCGTGGATCGAGACGGACGTCGACCTGGACGCGGCCGAGACCATCGTGCGCCTCAACGGCAAGGAGAGCCTGCGCTTCCGCACCAACGCCATGATCTTCGGCGTCGCCCGCTACATCTCGACCATGAGCCGCTATCTCACCCTCTATCCCGGCGACATGATCTGGATGGGCACAGACGGCAGCTCTCCGGATCTGAAGGCCGGCGACGTGGTCGAGGTGGAGATCACCGGCATCGGCACCCTGCGCAACCCGTTCGTGGCCGAGCCTCCGGCCTGAGGCCGGCCGGCTGGCGCATTCCACCTTTGCAGCGGGAGTCGTTCTGCCGGCTCCACGGGCGGTGCTAGCCTCGTGGCCTTGGCGAAAGGAGGCAAAGGACATGCGGATCGAGCCGAGCGGTGCCATTCTCGGTGCGCGCGTCACCGACATCGACCTGGGTCAGGCCGTCTCCGGCGAGGACTTTCGGCGCATCCTGAGGGCGCTGGGCGAGCACGGGGTGCTGTGCTTCCCGGGCCAGCAGCTCACAACCGATGCGTTCGCCCGCTTCGGCGCCATGTTCGGCGAGCTCGAGATCAACGTCGCCAACCTGTTTCACGAGCCGGGCCATCCGGAGGTGATGATCCTCTCCAACATGACGCGGGACGGCAAGCCGGTCGGGCTCGGCGACGCCGGCCAGGGCTGGCACACCGACATGTCCTACAGCAAGGACGTTGCGCTCGCCAACGTGCTCTACGCGCTCAAGGTGCCGCGGCGCGACGGCCGGCCGCTCGGCGACACCCAGTTCCGCAACATGCACGCCGCCTACGAGGACCTGCCCGCCGATCTCAAGCGCCGCCTCGCCGGCCGGACCGCCACCCACGACTTCGCCAAGTTCTGGGACATGATGCGTGCCCGGCCCGGCTCGCAGCGGGGGCCCCTGACGCCCGAGCAGCGCGCCAAGAAGCCGCCCGTGCAGCAGCCGATCTTCCTCACGCACCCGATCACCGGGCGGACCGTTCTCTACTGCAACCCGGCCTACGCCGTCCGCATCGACGGCCTGCCGCAGGCCGAGAGCGACGAGCTGCTCGAGTTCCTGTTCGCCCATCAGGCCAAGGACAAGTACCTCTACGCGCACCACTGGACGGAGCTGGACGTGCTCATGTGGGACAACATCGGCACCACCCACAACGCCGTGCCCGACTACCGCCCCGACGAGCCGCGCTACATGCGCCGCGTGCAGGTGATGGCGACCAAGGATTACGCCCGCCTCCTGGCGTGAGGGCGCGGCGCCCCGACGCAGCGTCAGATCTCGACGCCGTGCTCCTCGGCGTAGCGCTTGAGCAGGGCGCGCAGGTTGCCCTCGGCGCCGGGCAGCATCTCGGCCAGCCACCGCTGCAGCTCACCGGCGTCGAGGGTCAGGATCATGGCCTTCACCGGGCCGATCGAGGCCGGCGCCATCGAGATGGAGCGGTAGCCGAGCCCGATCAGCGCCATGGCCTCGAGCGGGCGGCCGGCCATCTCGCCGCACAGGCTGATCGGCCGGCCATGGCGGCGGCCGGCTTCGACGATGACGGCGAGCGCCCGGAGCGGCGCCGCCGACAGCGCGTCGTAGCGCGCCGCGACGCGCGTATTGTTGCGGTCGGCGGCGAAGAAATACTGCAAGAGGTCGTTGCTGCCGACCGACACGAAATCGACGCGCGGCAGCAGCGCATCGAGCTCGAACAGCAGCGACGGCACCTCGATCATGACGCCGAGCAGCACATCCGTCGGGCCCGACAGGCTGCGCCGGCGCAACAGGTCGAGCTCACGCTCGATGAGGGCGCGGGCCATGTCCACCTCGGCCACGGTGGTCACCATCGGCAGCAGCAGGCGCAGCTCCAGCCCCGCCGTCGCGCGCAGCAGCGCCCGCACCTGGGTGCGCAGCAGCCCGGGCCGGTCGAGCCCGAGGCGGATGGCGCGCCAGCCGAGCGCCGGGTTCTCCTCCTGCGGCTGGCGCAGGTAGGGCAGCACCTTGTCGCCGCCCACGTCGAGGGCACGGAACACCACGGGCTTCTTGCCCGCCTCCGCCACCACCGCGCGGTACATCTGCGTCTGCCGCTCCAGGCGCGGCAGCGTGGCCGACACCATGAACTGCAATTCGGTGCGGAACAGGCCGATGCCGTCCGCGCCCGATTCGGCGAGATGCGGCACGTCCATCACCAGGCCGGCATTGATGTGCAGCTCGATGCGCTGGCCGTCCCGGGTCAGCGCCGGGCGGTCGCGCAGGGCCCGATACTTGCGATGCCGGCGGGCGCGGAAGCGGGCCTTGTCGCCGTAGGCGGCGATCACCTCGCTCGAAGGGCGGATGTGCACCTCGCCGCTCTCGGCATCGACGATGATGGGATTGCCCTGGTCCACGCGCTCCATGACGCCGCGGGCATTGCCGACGGCGGCAATGCCCAGCGCCTTGGCGACGATGGCGACGTGGCTCTGGCCGCTCGAGTCCTCCAGCACCAGGCCGCGCAGGCGCTTGCGGTCGTAGTCGAGGAGGTCGGCCGCGCCCATGGTGCGGGCGACGAGCACGGTGTCGTGGAGCAGCTCGGCCGCGCCCGCATGCGCCCGCGGCCGGCCGGCCAGGATGCGCAACAGCCGGTCGGACAGCTCGTCCAGGTCGCGCAGCCGCTCGCGCCAGTAGGCGTCGGCGTGCCGCGACATGCGGGCGCGGGTGTCGTTCTGCACACGCTCCACTGCAGCCTCGGCGGTCATGCCCCGGCGGATGGCCTCCTTCATGCGCCGGAGCCAGCCGCGGTCGTGCGCGAACATGCGGTAGGCCTCCAGCACGTCGCGGTGCTCGCCGGTGGCCGACAGCTCGCCCTGCTCCAGCATCTCGTCGATGGACGCCTTCAGCTCCTCCACGGCCGCCTCGAGCCGGCGGGTCTCCTCGTCGGGGTCCTCCGACTTCAGCTCGGTGACGACGATGCGAGGCTCGTGCAGCACCACGTGGCCCAGGGCGAGGCCCTCGGAGAGAGGCTGGCCGCGGATGACGTGGCCCAGGGTGCGGTTGAACTCCGGCGCGGTGCTGGCGCCGGCCACGGCGCCGGAGACCAGGTGCTCGGCCAGCACCATGGCAGTGGTCTGCAGCACCTCGACATCCTCGTCGGAATACTCCTTGTGCCTCTTGTTCTGCACGGTGAGCACGCCGAGCACGTCGCCGCTGCGCAGGATCGGCACGGCCAGGAACGAGTGGTAGATCTCCTCGCCCGTCTCCGGCCGGTACGAGAAGGAGGGGTGGTTCTGGGCGTCGGGCTCGTTGATCGGCACGGCCAGCTCGGCGCAGCGGCCGACCAGGCCCTCGCCGCGCTTCATGAACGTGTTGTGCACCGCGGCCGGGTTGAGGCCCTCGGTGGCGAACAGCTCGAGCGAGCCGTCCTGGCGCTTGAGGTAGATCGAGCACACCTCCGCCACCATCAGGCCGGCGATCTGGCGCACGATGCGGTCGAGCCTGGACTGGCCGTCCGACGGCTCCGCCATGATCTCCCGCAGGCGCCGCAGGATGATCCGCAGCGCCGGCTCGGAGGGCGTGATCCTCGGTGTGTCCCCTCTGTCCTGCATCGCCGAGTGTCGTCGCTTCCGTCGATCGATCCGCGCCGCCACCGGGCGCGCCCCGGCCCAACGGGCCGCGATGGCCGGCGCCTCGTTGGCGCCGCCGGTCATGAAATCAGTCTTTGTCCAGCTCGTACAGGCTGTGCAAGGTGCGCACCGCCAGCTCGGCGTAGGCCGCATCTATGAGCACGCTGATCTTGATCTCGGACGTGGTGATGGCGAGGATGTTGATGCCCCGCTCGGCCAGCGCCTTGAACATCTGTGCGGCCACGCCGGCGTGGCTGCGCATGCCGACGCCGATCACCGAAACCTTGGCCACGTCGGACGAGCTGCGCACGTCGAAATAGCCGATGTCCTTTTTGGCGCCTTTGAGCACCTCGAGCACGCGGGCGAGATCCGACTCCTGCACCGTGAAGGTCATATCGGTGTGCTTGCCGTCGGAGGAGGTGTTCTGCACGATCATGTCGACGTTGATGTTGGCGTCCGCCAGCGGTCCGAAGATGCGGGCGGCCACGCCCGGCTTGTCCTCGACGCGCAGGAGGGACACCTTCGCCTCGTCCTTGGCGTAGGCGATGCCGCTGACGACCCGCTGTTCCACGATCTCATCCTCGCTGCAGATGATGGTGCCGATCTGGTCCCATGTCTCGGGCCGCGCCGGCGCGACGGCGTCCGGGGCGGCGAAGCTCGACAGCACGCGCACGCGCATCCTGTGCACCATGGCGAGCTCGACCGAGCGCGTCTGCAGCACCTTGGAGCCGAGGGACGCCATCTCCAGCATCTCCTCGTAGGACACCTTGCTCAGGCGCTTGGCCCTCGGCACGATGCGCGGGTCGGTGGTGTAGACGCCGTCGACGTCGGTATAGATGTCGCACAGATCGGCCTTCACCGCGACGGCCAGCGCGACCGCGCTGGTGTCGGAGCCGCCGCGCCCGAGGGTGGAGATGCGGTTGCGCTCCGGCTCGATGCCCTGGAAGCCGGTGATCACCGCCACCTCGCCCTGCTCCAGCCGGGCGCGGATCTTGTCGCCCGGCACGTCCTTGATGCGCGCCACGCCGTGCGCGTTGTCGGTGATGATGGGGATCTGCCAGCCCTGCCAGGAGCGCGCCGTGATGCCCATGCTCTGCAGGACGATCGCCAGGAGCCCGGCCGTCACCTGCTCGCCCGTGGCCACCACGGCGTCGTACTCGCGGGCGTCGTGCAGGGGCGAGGCCTCCCGCACCCAGGACACCAGCTGGTTGGTGACCCCGGCCATGGCCGACACCACCACGGCTGCCCGGTTGCCGGCATCGATCTCGCGCTTGACGTGGCGGGCGACGTTGCGGATGCGCTCGATGTTGGCCACCGAGGTGCCGCCGAACTTCATGACCAGGAAAGACATGGCATTCCCGCGCGCCCGCCCAGGGCCTTGGCCCGGGGCCGTCGGCTGCGCATCTCGGGCCTCGGCAGCCGGCCCCTCGAGAGACCCTTCTATTCGGCCCTCTATGTCGGTTAGACGCGCGTACTCTTAGCCACAAGGCCCGGCCTCTGCAACAGCGCCGGGAGCCGCCTTGACACGGGCCGGCCCCGGGGCGCCAATGGGCCGATGCCGCAGGCGCGAACAGGTACGACGGCAACGCTCGATCCCGGCGAGGTCGACCGTTTCGCGGCGCTCGCCAGCCAGTGGTGGGACCCCAAAGGCAAGTTCGCCGCACTGCACCGCATCGGGGCGGCACGGCTCACCTTCCTGCGCAACGAGCTGCTGCGCCACTTCGCCGGACCGCGGTCGGGCATGCGCCCGCTGGATGGCCTTTCCATCCTCGATGTGGGCTGCGGCGGAGGCCTCGTGTGCGAGCCGCTGGCGCGGCTGGGCGCCCGCGTGACCGGCCTCGACCCCGCCTCGGAGAACGTCGAGGCCGCCCGCCGCCATGCCTCGGGCCAGGGTCTTGCCATCGACTATCGCTGCGGCAGCGTCGAGGACCTGGGCGCCGAGGGGCTTCAATTCGATGCGGTGGCGTGCCTGGAGGTCGTGGAGCACGTGCCCGAGCCGGGGGCGTTTCTCGCCGCCTGCGCCAGGCTGGTCCGCCCGGGGGGCCTGATGCTGCTCTCCACCATCAATCGCACCGCCAAGGCCTATCTGCTCGCCATCGTCGGCGCCGAGTAC